>CAXSIG010000073.1:1708-13485 GCA_964237255.1 uncultured Bryobacteraceae bacterium | reverse complement strand
GCACCGAGGACACTAGATCAGGCTCACCGAATCATCTAAAGAGTGAGATAAGTGTGGACTGTTGACGCTAGGACTGTTGCATAGACCTGGATCGTCAGGAATGCGGTCCATTAGCGCGGAAAAAAGTAAGATGACAAGTGCCGCGGCCAGAAGCTCTACATTCGCTTTGATGTTTTTTTCGGCGAGCACAGCAGTCCTGAATCATATCAGCTTACTAGTATCCGAGGCCATTTTTACACCCTTAGGCAATTTGCTGGAGTGCCACAAAAGTTCGACTTACCCATTTTTCTCCGCGCGTCGGCCAAGCTTTTCGATTTCTGAATTGGCCTTTTTCGATCGGCACAAGCGGCAACCTTAGTGTTTTTTGGGGCAGGCTGGGTACGCGCTTTTGGAATATGGGAGAGCGAGAGGACTATGACCTCGGAATTGATCGATCGATTCGGCCAGTTCGTACGAATGGCATTCAGGCGGGCTTCTTGAACGAATCAGTGAGCCCTTTCTAATCCTTGGCCCGAATCTTCCACGGGGAAAAACTTACAACGCTGGATGAGATTCTTAAATTCCACTTGTTCGCGTATTGCGTCCCACTTCGCATCGACAAGCAGGAAATTCAAGTGGACGTCGCGGACCGCAAGAGCATCTTCCAGACAGGCCATCGCATCGTGAAACTGCTCCAGTCCAAGGTGAATCAGGGCTTGGCTGTAGGGAGGAATAAAGCGTTGTTCAGAAAGCTTTTTGAGGTGCTTCAGGGTTTCTTCCGCCTGTTTGCGATCTCCGTTACGAGCAAGAATGTAGGCACGCAACGCCAAGACCTTACTGTTTCCCGCGCTAAAAGCACTCGCTCGTTCTAGCGCCTCCAGAGCAAGTTGCGGTTGAGCTAGTTGTTCCGCGGCTTGGGCCAATTGAAGGTGGCCCACCCAGAATTCGCGATCCAGGTCCGTGGCATGCTGCGCGGATTCGAGCGACAACCGGAAATCACGACCGAAGAATTCGATTTGGGACTTGAGCGCGTAATGCCCAGCATTGAGCGGGTCAAGAGTACAAGCTGTAACGGCCGCGGCAGCTGCTTCAGTGTGCCTCTGGAGATAAGCAAGAACCACCCCAAGGGTTCGGTGAGCAAGCGAATCGCTAGGATCGATAGCAATCGCGGTCTGGAATGCTTTGGCCGCCATAGGAAGGTCCCACTCCAGCCAGAAAGTAACGAACGCGGAGGCGGTGAGCGCCTCGGCAAGTTGCGGGGCTGAGCGGAGCGCCTGTGAGGCTGCATCGCGCGCAGCGGGCCACACGTTCAAAGAGGGTACGTCACCGGTAATTGGAGCGGCTGCGAGCGCTATCGCCAGGCCGGCCCAAGCTAAACCGTAATCCGGGTCAAGCGAAGCGGCACGCCGGTAGTGTTCTATGGCGCCGCGCGTGGTTTCGGCTGATAATCGGTGCCAAAGAAACCGCCCCCGCAAGTAACAATCATAGGCCGCGTTGCTTTTCGGGTGTCTTGCCTCAATGCCATCCAGCCGGGCCGCGGGTATTTGTGAGCTTATCTGCGCCGCGATGGCAAGACTTAACTTTTGCTGCAAGGAGATAACGCTACTTCCCTGTTGTCCCTCGAAAGATTCGCACCATACCTGGACTTGATCCTGTGTGCGAATCAGGCGTGACACAATCCGCGAGGTGACGCTATCGGTTCGGATTGAAGACTCAACAAGAAACGCTGCGCCAAGCGCTTCTCCGATTTCTTTCAGCGAAGCGCTCGAGCCTTGGAACTTCATCACGGACGTACGACCAATTACTCGGATTCGATTCGGGTCTACCTGCCCGATGGCGGCGATGACTTCTTCAGTAAGGCCGTCAGCCAGATATTGCTGGTCCGGATTGGGTTCAAACGCTACGACCGGAAGAACTGCCAGGGTAGTGATAGGAGGACGTTGCACCTCCCCAATGAATCGATACCCTTTGCCAGAGACGGTTTCTACATAGTTAGGCATCTCGGGCGATTCTTGGAGTGCTTGGCGTACCTTTCGAACCGCAGTGTTGATGCCAGCTTCCGCTTCCACGAAAAGGTCAGGACCCCAGACGTGCAGAGCGATCTCGCTGCGGCTGACGAGTTCCCCGCGCCTGTCAAGGAGCAGCGCCAACAGATCCATGGGTCGCCGCTCCAGGCGCACCATTTTCCCGGTACGCCGTAGCGTGTAAGCAGCCCGGTCCAGTTCGAACGGGCCGAACCGAAAAATTGAGGCTCTGTCCAAACCCCATTTTGGATCAGTTTACTCAATCTTGGCCGCAGCAACGGAGATCATCACTGCTTGAGGAGAGGTCACGACGCTTCGAAAGGCTTTGCCGTTGTTGAAAACTACCATGCTGTTGACGAGAGGTCCAGGTAACTGAGGGAGCACTACGTTGAAGGTTCCTGTGCAATCGCCGTTGAGAGTGTAGGTTCCACCGCCAGGCTGGTCTGGAAACAAGCCGCTTAGAGCGCCCTTGACAATGACAGGGGCGGGAATCGTAAAGCTTCCCACGCCATCGAACACCAGGATAAAGATCCCGGTAACGGATTCCGTTGTTCCGGGTGTGCCGATCAGGCCCGGCAGTACAAACGGTGCGGGGCGCGTGCCGCTGATGGTGAGCAGATAGGGACCTTTGAGCGACCAGATCTCACAACTCCGGGTCGCCGCGGCGGCAGTTTGCGCAGGCATCGCGTTTACCAATCCAAAAGCCAATAGTGCTAAAGTCCAGAATATTTTCATAGTGATAACTCCTGGCCCTATTGTGTTTGGGATCTCGCCTGATGACGATAGAGACGATCTGAAGAAATTATGAAGCTTTCGGGGCCTATGGCCAGAAGCAGACTGATCCCTGGCGGGCGTAGGGCGGGCGTAAATGCTCGCTCGTACGCGAAACCACCAAATCACCGAAAGTCGGGTTCCGTAGACCTGACCAGCGCCAGCTTCAACACTATCCTTCGCCGTTAATCACGGGTTTGGTTTCGAGCGTTGTCAACTTCCGGATCGCACGTGACCCGCTCGGAATCGCCGGACACAAGGTGAGTTATCGGGAGCAATCTGCCCCGCGATGTCGGTTGCGCCCAACCGAAATTAGGCCGTTGGGCTTACTCGAAGTCTTCGCGCCTCGAAGGCTGCGCTAGCGTGAAATCCCCCGGACACCCGAACGTGCGATTCGTCGTAAGCGGCCGTGAGCAGAGGCTTTTCGGCGTGATCAACCCGTGAACAAATTGCTATAAATCGTCGTACATGATCTCGGCGCCTGAAGTCAGAAAGAGGGACAAGAGATGATCATGGGGACGAAGATTCTGGTTGTTTATTCGACAGTTGTGACAACACTGCTTTCGATCTTTGTGTTGGCGGGCTTTGCGGCGCCGAAAGTCCAGCGCTTTGACGAAATTGACGTGCACCGCATCAACGTGCGCGAGGACGACGGCACGTTGCGTATGGTGATCTCTAACCAGGCGCGTTTGCCCGGCGTGATTATGAGGGGTAAAAAACAGCGGAAAGTTGATCGACCCTACGCTGGAATGCTTTTCTATAACGATGAAGGGACGGAAAACGGCGGTCTCGTATTCGGTGGTCGCCGAAACGCGAACGGAGAAGTTATCGACTCTGGAGGGAGCCTTTCGTTTGATCGTTACGGCGCGAACTCTCAAATTGTTCAGCTCGCCGGTGTAGACGATTCGAAGAACCATATTGTTGGGCTCATGCTGTCGGACAGTGACCCGACAAGCACACGACGACGCGTTTTCATCGGGCACGACAAAGAAGGCGTGGCCAGCGTTTCTCTAATGGATCGGAACGGACGAAAGAGAATTCTCTTACAGGTCGCAGCCGATGGGATCCCGAGTCTGTCGTTTCTCGACGCGAACGGCAGAGTAATGAATCAGATCGGCCCGGCTCAGCAGTAGTAGGTCCTTCCCTGCCTCTGCGATGTCGGTCCAGCCTAACAGACCGGATGTTTTGATTCTGAGTTAATCCTGTGTGGTCCGCATTCCGATGGTGCTCTTCGTCCTGGATACTTCCCACTTCATGCACTCCTTCCGACGACAGTTCGCAATACGTCCATCCGTTGGCAAGGCGTTTCCGGAATTCTGCCGATAACTCAAAGCACTCAGCGATAATGGCGACGAAGCACTACCCGATTTCGGATGCGGGTAGGTACTTCCGGTCTAGCCTTGCGTAAACATGACCGAATCGAGCTAAGCGGCGTCCCTAACTTGGCTTGTAAGTTAACCAATACGACCGCCGAATTTGTGCCATCGGACCGAACCGCCAAAGTGGTGTCAATGTAAAAACGTTCGGACCGCTATAAGCGATGGCTAAACGCCGTTTTCGTTGCGCTTGATATTGGCAGGCTTTTAAATCCCGATGGACGATGCCTCCGTTCATGCGCGGCTTTACTTGGTTCTGCCCGCAAGGTTTCCTACCTGCCAACAAGCCATCGGATGTTGGAACGGTCGAGTTCGATCCCGGCACCAACCAGCGAAATGCAGCAAGTCCACTCGATACGGTCGCCAAATTCTAGAACTATTTGTCGATTCTTCTCAATCACTTACCCCGAGCCGTTACTTACATCCCACCCAGCGCGCGCTCACAATTAGGTCGGAGATAGATATGCCGCACCGACATTGCTCATGCCAACAGATCGCCGCCCCTCGCCGCAACGCGGCCCATTCCCAAGCTACAACACCCAAACGCGAAGTCCTCTTTAGATTTACGAGCCATTCGGATTTAGCGAAACGCACCCTGATCCCTGGCGAATCCAAAGACGACTTCTTCCGCATCGGTTCCGAACTTGAAGCTCGTTATCAGCCGCGCGATATTCTCGAATCCTTGCTGGTTGAGCGCATGATCGTCTCACAATGGCGTCTCATCCGCATCGCTACATTCGAGCGAATTGCTCCCTTCGCGTCTCCTGACGGCCTCTCTGAAGAATCAAAATTCTGCCAAGACAATGTATTCCAGCGTTCTCGCAGACATTACCAGCGCCTACTAAATCAAGCCATAGCTCAACTTAAACGACTCCGAAAAAGTAATTTTCACAGCGCGAACCCAACAAGTAATTGAGAACAAAAGAAGATGGTCGAAAACAGGGAACCCACGGCCTACCCACCCAACCCAAGAACCATCCCAAGCCCGACCTGCGCCGACCTGCGGATAACCCAACCTGAACCCAACAACATCACCTTCGGCAGTCTCAAAGTCGCTGGGATCTACAGCAAATGACGATAAACAGAATGCTGCGCCGCGCAAGCTTGCCGCCGGGATCCTGCCCATTTTGAGCTACCATTTCTGAAAGCCCATGCGCACTCTTCTACTCCTTCTGTGCCTGCCCGCGTTTGCCGATGAGACTGCCCCCACAGTCACGTCCGTTACCGCTAAGCCCGTCAAAGCGAATTACGAACTCGCCACCCGCTGGACCCCGGCGAAAGTTGGCAAGCTGGTCTTCGATACCAGCGTCACCCCACACTGGCTCGACGACGGAGATCGCTTCTGGTACTCGTGGGAAAATACAAAAGGCCGCCGCTTCTACATCGTAGACCCGGCGAAGAAGACCAAGACCCAAGTCTTCGACGGCACCAGGCTCGCCTCGCAGCTTACTACCACCACCGGTGTGCCGTTCGAATCGCAGCATCTGCCCATTCGCACCATCAAATTCACCAAGGGCGACAAATCGATTCAGTTCGAATTGGATGTCCCCCGCGACGCTTCCATCCCCGGCGAAAAGAAAACTCCGGAAGTCGATAGCGATCCACAACAGCGCCGAGGCGGCCAGCAGCAAGGTGCTGCTAGAGGCGTGGCAACAGCCGCCCCGAACAAGACCCTTGCCTTCGAGTATGATCTGGCGTCCGGTTCGCTCACCATGTTGCCGGAACGCATTGCCCGCAAGCCCCGCTGGGCCACCATCTCGCCTGATAGCGGAGTAGTCCTCTTCTCGCGCAGCCAGAACCTATATATGATGGACGCGGCCAATTACGCAAAAGCGCTCAAGAAGGCTGACGACGCCTCCATCGTTGAAACCCAGCTCACCACCGATGGCATTGAAGACTTCGGCTATACCCGCCGACAGATGGAAGGCGGTCGCGATCAACAGCAGGATCAGAACGATCAGAACCGCAATGAAGCCGATCAAAACGGCGCCGGTCAGGACAAAAATGCGCGTATGCCCGCCACCATGCTTTCCTGGTCGCGCGATTCAAAGAAGTTCGCACTCGTTCGCCAGGATTCGCGCAAGGTCGGCCAACTCTGGGTGATCAACTCGCTCGCGCAGCCTCGCCCCACTCTGGAAACCTATCGCTACCAGATGCCCGGCGAAGTGAACGGTCCGCTGCCTCACCTGGAAGTATTCGATATCGCCACAAAGGCCCGGACAGAAATCAAGGCCGATGCTTTCCAGGATCAGACCATCTCCGTCGAAGTGGAGCGCCCTACCGCCCGGGAGCGGGAACACGAGCGCACCGAGCCCGTCTGGGCCGGCCCCGGTTCGTCCAAGATGTACTTCCAACGCACCAGCCGCGACATGCATCGTGTCGATATCTGCACCGCCGATACCGCCACCGGTGAAGTAAAACCCGTGATCCAGGAGCGTATGAATGTCTATGTGGAAACCAAGCCGCTGAAAATCATCAACAACGGCACGGAGCTCATCCACTGGTCGGAGCGCGATGGCTGGGGCCACTATTACCTCTACAGCGCCGATGGCAAGTTGAAAAACCAGATCACGCACGGCGAGTGGGTTGCTGAAGACATCACAGGCGTCGATGAAAAAGCCCGCGCCATCTTTCTGAATGCCGAAGGCCGCGAAGACGGCGAAGACCCTTATTACACACACGAGTACCGGGCGAATCTAGATGGCACCGGAACCAAGTTGCTTGACCCAGGCAACGAATCGCACATCGTGCTGATGTCGGATACCGGCCGCTTCTTCGTGGATAACAGTTCGCGCGTTGATTCCGCCCCGAAATCGGTCCTTTACGACAATCAAGGCGCGCATCTCATGGACCTGGAAGCGGTCGACGTAAAGCCGATGATGGAAGCAGGCTTCCGCTATCCCGAAACCTTCAAAGTAAAAGCCGACGATGGCGTAACCGATCTCTACGGCGTCATGTATAAGCCGTTCAACTTCGATCCCAGCCGCAAATACCCGATCGTGGAGCAAGTCTATCCCGGCCCCCAGACTGAAAGCGTTACCAAGACATTCACGCCCAAGAGCCCGAATGTTGTTCTCGCGCAACTCGGCTTCATCGTGATCGAAGTCGGCAACCGCGGTGGCAATCCGCATCGCTCGCAGTGGTATCACACCTTCGGTTACGGCAACCTGCGCGATTACGGATTGGCTGATAAGAAAGCCGCCGTCGAACAGCTTGCCGCGCGCTACTCCTTTATCGATCTCGATAAGGTCGGCATCTACGGCCACTCCGGTGGCGGTTTCATGTCCACCGCTGCGATGCTTATTTATCCGGACTTCTTTAAAGTTGCCGTCTCCGAATCCGGTAATCACGAAAACAATATCTACAACCGGAACTGGAGTGAGAAGCACCACGGTGTGAAAGAAGTGACCGGCAAGGACGGCAAGGTTACCTTCGAATACGACATCGAAAAGAACTCGGAAATCGCGAAGAACCTGAAAGGCCACCTCATGCTTTCGACGGGGGATATCGATAACAATGTGCACCCCGCTAACACCTATCGCTTGGTGGACGCGCTGATCAAAGCAAACAAACGCTTCGACTTCGTCGTCCTACCCGGCATGCGCCACGCCTACGCGCAGGACGCGGAGTACTTCTCCTGGATTCGCAACGATTACTTCTGCAAGCATCTTCTTGGCGACTTCGACCAAAGCGTCGATATGTGGGAACTGAATCGTGAGAAGCAGGCGGCAGATAAGAACGTAGGCCGGCAACGCGCAGTCCAGACGGGCCGGACGGAGTAGCTTACTTTCCGATTTAGCGGAAAATTCCCGTGTGCCCGAGCGAATATCGCCCGGGCTGCGGGTACACGCACAGCCCGTGTGGTCCGCGACCCACCGGTACTTTCGCCAGCAACTTGCCATCTTCCGTGCTGATGGCGTAAACCTCGGAGTGCCACCGGCCCGAAAGCCACAGCACCTTTCCGTCCGCCGAAACACCACCCATGTCGGGACTCCCGCCCCCCGGAATGCGCCAGGTATGCACAATCTTCTTGGTCGCGAAATCGATCACCGCCACGCTTCCCTCGCCCCGATTCGACACGTACAGCACCTTGGAATCGCGGCTCACGTAGAGCCCGTGGGCACCCTTCCCCGTGCGCAGAAAACCCATAACTTTCAGGTTGTCGCCGTCCAGCATGAAGACGCCGTCGCTCATCATGTCCGCCACGTACCATGTCTTGCCATCGGGCGAAAGCTTCACATCCTGCGGCATCGCGCGCCGATTCCCCAACGCCAGAAGGCCCGCCACCTTCTTCTCCTTAATATCCACCTTCACGATCCGCCCCGAAAACTCGCAACTCGCTAACAGGTACCGCCCATGCGGCGAGAAGTCCAGGTGGTCGACACCCTTGCAGGGCACCTTCACAGACGTGATGAGTTGCATGGTCACGGGGTCGCGAAAGTCCAGCCGGGCGCGTGCTTCCGCCACGACCATGGCGTACTTGCCGTCCGGCGTGTAGTACATGTTATACGGATCGTCAACGGGAATTGTCTCGCCCTTCTTGCCCGTCATTGGATCGATCTTCGTCAGGCTGTTTCCCAGATCATTCAGCACCCACAGGGTCTTCATGTCCCACGACGGCGTGACATGCTGCGGTTGCTTCCCAACGTCGAAATGGGCAACCACCTTGTACGTCGCCGGGTCGATCACATCCACCGTGTTACTCCCGCTATTGGGAACGTAAACGCGCGACGGAAAGCCCTTCACGGTAGCGTTAAGCGCATTGGGCCGGTCTGCCGCGTACAGGTCTTTCGGATCGAGTAGCGGCGGCATCCCCGTCAGCGGTTCGGTTCCAACAGGATTATGAAACGGGGCCACCGATGGCGCCGGCGTCGCGGTCTTTTTCTTTGATTTGCCGAAACCCGATCCAGCGACGATTACGATAAGCGCCGCGCCCAACGCGGCAGATTTCCAAGAGAACGTAGCCAAGTCTAAGCTTCTCAAACTCTGACGGAGTTAGCGGGTCCGCGTCGAGATTACTTCTGAATTCAAGCCTGCTCGAGAGCAGAAGCCGAGGAGATGAATCCTACTTGCGCGTCTTGACAAGACAAATAAAAGGATTTGATAGCCGCTGCTGTATGAAGCCCGCCGGAGTTAAACGCACGACGGTTTGTCTGATCGAATTGCCTTCGTTGCCTCCAACAGTCAGCGCATAACCACCGGCGGAGTCCTGTCCGATTTCGACGACGATCGCGGAGTGGGAAGCGTAGTTGGAATTTGCTGCTGCAAACTGAAAGTTGTGGGTGGTTCCGCCGCGATTATTCTGAATAATGTCTGCGACCTCCGGCGGCTCGGTCGATATATCGACTCCCTGGAACACTCCGATCCCGGCCCTTGCATTCAGGATGGCTTGATGGACGAAGACGGAGTGCGCTGCTGAAAACTTGAATTCCGAAGCGATGGCTCCCGCCTTCTTTACGCACCAGGAAACGAATACCGCGGACCATGGAACGCTGACGCAGTCAGTAAACGAAAGTCCTAGATCGTCCCAATAACGTTTAATTTGCCTGCAAAGCAGCGGATCGGCTTCATCGAGCAGATGAAATGTGGTGTGCTGCTCTTCGGCGGTAGCCGCTAGCTTTTGTGAAAACGCTGACGCGCTCATTCAGTACCTCTTTCGAGTTGATGTCGAACCGTTGGCTTGGGTGCGCAACAGCTCGCATTTTGATAAGCGTAAATTTGGTGGAAATGGGGACACTCGAGGCGCGGACTCGGTAGTGGTCCCGGAACCCCGTCGCCGTTTCCTGTTCCCGGTATTGTCAAACGAAAAGAGCCGCGGGTCTCTACACGTTAGGATGAAAGTCTGTCCGTCGACGCCCCTAAGAAACGGTACGTGTATCTTCACGGTTTTGCATCGGGCCCGCAGTCCAGGAAAGCGCGTTTCTTTCGGGAACGCTTGGCTGCCGAGGGTCTCACATTAGAGATTCCCGATCTGAGCGCGGGCGATTTCGAGCACCTCACCATTGGAGGCCAACTCGCTATCGTGAAGTCGCTGCTGGATGGTGCGCCTGCAACGCTGATTGGCTCCAGTATGGGCGGCTACCTGGCTGCACTTTACGCTGCCCGCCATCCCGAGACTGTGCGCCTGCTTCTTCTCGCGCCCGCGTTCCGGTTCGCGGAACATTGGCGCGAAACTGTGGGAGCGCAAGCGATGGCGAACTGGAAGCGCACCGGGAAACTCGCCATCTATCACTACGCGCGGGGGACAATGGCAAATCTTGACTACGGGATCGTGGAAGAAAGCCTGAGGTGGGAGTCCGAACCCGAGTTCCCGCAGCCCGCACATATCTTTCACGGCATGAACGACACCGTAGTGCCCCTGCGCTTCTCCCAGGAGTACGCCGCGCGTCACACGCATGTACAACTCACAACCGTCGATTCCGATCATGAGCTGACCTCTGCACTAGATAGCATCTGGTTGCAAGCAAAGGAAGCGTTACTGTGACTTACCTCCTGCTGTATTGCATCGGCTTAGCAGCTCAAATTCAGGTAGATGCAACGCGCCTGACACAGACACCGGTCCTCAGCCCCGGACAAGATTGGCGTAGCAAAGGTGTCTTCAACGCGGCGGCAGCGAAGCGCGGATCACGCACTGTGCTGCTGTTTCGCGCGCAGGACGCTAAGGGCGTTTCGCGAATCGGCTATGCCGAAAGCCGCGACGGTCTTCACTTCATCACACGTCCAGAACCGGTCCTCTGGCCCGAGGCCGATTACGAACGGGGCGGGGGAGTGGAAGACCCGCGCCTGATTCAAATTGGCAAGCTCTACTACATGACGTATACCGGCTACAACGGCCATGACGCTCAGCTGTGCCTCGCCACCTCGCGCGATCTGATTCATTGGGACCGCAAAGGCGTGATCCTTCCCGCTTACAAAGGCACGTGGAACACGCAGTGGACCAAGTCCGGCGCGATCGTGCCCTGGAAGATCGCTGGAAAGTGGTGGATGTACTATCTCGGGACGAAGCGCGATCCCGATGGCCAAGCACGCGACTACATGGGCGTTGCTTCCTCTATCGATCTTCTCCACTGGTCGGATGCGACCGACCATCCCGTGCTCGACCGGCGGCCGGGCGCATTCGATTCGAGAGTCATGGAGCCCGGACCTGCTCCGATGCTGACCAGTGCCGGCTTACTGTTGCTGTACAATGGTGCCGACGACGGTCTGGTCTACGGCCCGGGATGGGTCCTGTTCGATCCGAAAGATCCCACGCGTGTCCTTGCCCGGTCCGATCGGCCGTTTCTTAAACCTGAGCTTCCATGGGAAAAAGTCGGACAAGTACCGAACGTGATTTTTCTGGAAGGCGCGGAGCCACAGAGATCGCGTAAAGCTGCTGCTCACATCGACCTGACAGCCTACTATGGTGCGGCGGACACCAATATCGGAGCCGCCCGTCTTCGAATCGAAGTACGCTAGCGAATCTCAAACGTCCCGAAAACAAGTCCCAAAGGCCGTGACCCCGGACCCGTTTGAAAAGTCCGGCTAACGTCGATTTCGATGGTGACCTGCGGCTTTCCGATGAGAGAGGGCGTCAAAGCGAAGCTTCTGCTAAAGGTGCTTTCATTAGGCTTCAACTGCTCCGTCCCAA
>CAXSIG010000073.1:0-1698 GCA_964237255.1 uncultured Bryobacteraceae bacterium | reverse complement strand
CGTCTGCCGTCAAAGCAATGGATACGGGTGAAGGACCCAAAGCTTCCGGCACCGCGAAGCCGCTGATATATAGCTTCTGGTTACCGTTTGCCGGACCGCCCATGCGAACGGTCGCATGCTTTGGCATCCATCGGTACGGGCCTTCTAATTGGTACCACTCGGGCCCGAGCAAATAGGCCATCGAAGGCGCTCCCGGGTCAACGTAGCGAGGCTCTGCCGGACGGGGCGCGGCCACAATCCGCTCCGTATAGCTTCGCGTAATCTCCTGCAAAGGGAAACGGGCGGCGGAGTAGACCACCGCCTTGCTTTCCAGCAGAGCATGTCTGGTCACGCCAGCGGGCAATACGAAGTTCTGGACAGGCGCGATATTGGGCGGCAAGCCACCGATCCGCTCGGCGGCCTCAGGCGTTAGATAAACGCGGGCATCGTGAATCAATCGAAACGGTACGTCGGGGATGGTAAAGCCGTACAGATTGCTCGAAACATCGGCCAACAGAATTGCCTTCGACGGTTCCCATTGGTGAATCTGCCGGACTCCCATGACCAGCGACCGCGCTTGCAGAGATCGCTCCAGATACCAGTGTTCGGCTTCATCCAGCGCGGGCAATTGCACCGCGAAGTAGAAGGCCGCGGCAATCACTCCTGCCACACGCCAACGGACTGCCGCCAACGCTGCAATGGCGGCAAACCCGATGAGTGGGATGGTCAGGTAGTAGTGCGTCAAGTGGTCCCGAAACGGAAGAAGCGGAGCGAGCGTAAAGAGAAACCAGCAGGCGAAGAAGACTGTTGCGAACCGATGTTTTCGAATTTCCGCTAACAAAAACACGGCAAGCGCTGTGACCGCCACCAACGCGATAACTGCTGCAAAAACCGAAGTCCAGATCAGCGGACTGTTTAGCGGCGCGAACACCAGCTTCCAATAACTCCAAAGCGTCGTCAGAATCGCAGCGTTGTAATGAGCCTGATAAGGTCCGCTGATTTGCGCCGGCACAAGGGCGGCGTGAATAAAGTAGTAAACGCCCGAAAGGACGAACATCGGCAGCGTCCAGAGCAATCCCTTCCGGTCATAAAAGTAATAGTAAGCCGCCGCGAGTGCCGGATAGATGATATTCAGCTCCAGCGCCCCAAAACCGATCACGAAAATTCCGAGCTGCAGCAAATAAAATTTGTTTCTACCCCGTGCTGCGGTAAGAACGCTGAGCGCTCCCAGCAGAAATGTGGCACACAAGACCTCGTTATAGCCGCATGTCCAGGCCATGGGAACCACAAGCGCGGAATTAGCAATCCACAGAATCGGAGCGAGAAGTCCGGCCAGTCCCGATCCCGAAATACGCCGCACCAGGAAGCCGACCAGCGCTAAATTCAAGCACTGGTTCGCCATGATAAAAACGCGATAGGGCAGCGCGTTCCAGCCGAACGCATGCCAGAACGCGAAGAAGAACAATCGTTCGCTCAGCGGCCGCAAAGTGCCTTGGGGCGCGGGGCGAAAAAGAACCTGAAAGAAAGTTTTGGTGTTGAAGTACTCGGTATTCGCGCCCAGCCACGCGAAATCGTCGGCCTGAAACCAGGCGTGGATTCCATCGCGATGGAGCCAGATGCAGATCAGGCTGGGAAGCAGCCAGTAAGCGGCGTTCTCAAGCTTACGGCTTCGCGGCAAGTTGATGGACGACTTCGTATTCGTAGCGAACGAATTGATAC
>CAXSIG010000072.1:12758-13573 GCA_964237255.1 uncultured Bryobacteraceae bacterium | reverse complement strand
CGCTCCGCGCAGCACCATCCAGGCCGCCCCAACCGCCGCGGCCGCGATCGTGATGATAAAGAGCACGATCATCACTTTCGAAAATCCGATCTCTACACCGGGTGTGCTGGTAGAGGGCTGCTTCGAGTCGCTTCGCGTTTGGAGAAGTAGGGCCAGTACGGATGAGTATATTAGACTGAAGCCTGTCATGAAACCAAGTTACCGCCATGCGATGTGCAACGAGGCATTTGGCGATACTCCATTCTCCGAAACATGTCGCACCATGCGCCAGGCCGGGTATGCCGGAATCGAGATCGCGCCGTTCACGCTGGCTCCCACGCCCCTCGAGATTTCACAGGAACGGCGGAAAGAGTTGCGGGGAATTATGCACGGCGAGGGGCTAGAGTTCGTGGGGCTTCATTGGCTGATGGTCAGTCCGGCGGGACTCCATGTAACCACTCCCGATTCAGAAATTCGTGCGCGCGGTTGGCAGCACATCCGCGACTTGATCGACCTTTGCGCCGACTTGGGCGACGGTGGCGTGATGATATTTGGTTCTCCGAAACAAAGGTCTACGACCGGCGGATTGAGTCGCGAAGAAGCGACTCGGAATTACGTTGAAGGATTGAAACGAGTCGCGTCGCAAGCGGGTGACCGGGGTGTCACGGTCCTTGTGGAAGCGCTGCCTAAATCCCAGTCGGACGTGGTGCAATCTCTGGCTGAAGCGGCGGCCATTGTGGAGGAGATCGGAAGCCCGGCGATTCGGACCATGTTCGATGTCCACAACGCCGAAGATGAAACCGAGCCACACACAGAGTTGATCAAACGCTACCTGC
>CAXSIG010000072.1:730-12748 GCA_964237255.1 uncultured Bryobacteraceae bacterium | reverse complement strand
AACGAAATGGATGGGCGGTATCCGGGAACCGGCTCGTACGACTTCAAGAGCTTGCTTCACACGCTGACCGATTTGGAATATCGCGGCTGGGTCTCGCTGGAAGTTTTCGATTTCCAGCCGAATGCCGGAGAAATTGCGCAGCGTTCTCTCCACTACTTACAAGAAAATGAGTAAATACGTTGTTACCGGCGGAGCGGGTTTTATCGGCTCCGCAATCGTGAGAGGACTGCTTCGCGAAGGCGCGTCACAGGTAATCGTCATCGATAACCTGCTGAGCGGTCATGAGCGCAATCTTGAGGAAGTGCGCGGACCCGCCGTGGAGCTGCATCGCGCCGACATTCGGAATTACGAGGAAATCGCCCCGTTGATGAGCGGCGCAGACGCCGTCTTCCATGAAGCCGCGATTCCGTCCGTCCCGCGCTCCATCAAAGATCCGGTTCCCTCGCACGAGGCGAATATCGATGGCACGTTCAATGTTCTAAGAGCCGCAGCCGATGCCGGCGTCCGACGCCTGGTCTACGCGGCATCTTCGTCGGCTTATGGGGACACTCTGGTTCTTCCGAAGGTGGAGACCATGACTCCGAAGCCGAAGTCGCCTTACGCGTTGCAGAAACTGACGGGCGAGTACTACGCGCAGGTGTTCTCCGGCTGTTTCGGTCTGGAGACAGTCAGCTTGCGGTACTTCAACGTGTACGGCCCGCGGCAGGACCCGACGAGTATGTACTCAGGCGTCCTCTCGCTCTTTATCACCAACATATTGAACAAAACCGTTCCGACGATCCACGGCGACGGAGAACAGTCACGTGACTTCACCTACGTGGAAGACGTGGTGGCTCTTAACCTGAAGGCCGCCAAGGCGCCCGGCGTTTCCGGCAACGTTTACAATGGAGGAAACGGAGGACGCATCACGCTGAATCAGGCGTGGGCGCTGCTACAGAAGTTCGAGGGTGTCGAAATCGCGGCGCAATACGGGCCACCCCGGGCTGGCGACGTACGCGACTCGCAGGCCGACACCACGCAAGCCCACGCCGATTTAGGCCACACTCCGAGATTCAGTTTCGAAGAAGGCTTGCGCCTCACGCTCGATTGGTATCGAACGCAAAGCGCTTTCTAGTTAGAAATAAAGCTTGGCAGCGATCTGAACGATACGCGGATCGCGCGTTGCGGTGATCTTGCCAAAGGTTGTGCTTCCCAGCGCCGTTCCGACAGCGTTGTAGTTCGCGTGGTTGAAAATATTAAACGCCTCGCCCCGCAATTGGAAACGAGCACGCTCCGAGAACGGCAGCTTGAAGTTCTTAAAGAGTGACGTGTCCCACTTTTGGAGACCCGGGCCACGCACCGTGCCGCGCCCGGTATTGCCGGGACGAATCTGGCCTAGCGGGACTTCGGCGAAGCAGCTTGTGCCAAACCATTGATAGAAGTTGTGTGGCGCTACACCGCTGCCGTTCGGATTACAGATTTGATCAGGACGAGGGCCGGCTGCACTGGAACCGATGATGCCCAAACCCGCGGGATCATTCCCTAGCGAAGAGGTAACGGTTAAAGGCAAACCGGTCTGGAACGTGGCGATACCCGACACCTCCCAACCACCGAACGCATGTCCGAGGAAACCTTTCTGGGATTTGAACGGGAGATCAGCAACGAAGTTTGCCGTGGCGACGTGGGTGCGATCAATGGCGAGGCGCCCCCGCTCCGCCGCTACGTTGTAGCTGTTTTGCGGGGCATTGCTCCGGTCGCTTTGCGTGTCGCCAAGACCTTTCGACCACGTGTAAGCGATCGTGAATTGTGTGTTGCCCGTGAAGCGCTTCTGAGCGTTGACCTGGAGGGAGTTGTAGGTATCGTTATAGTTGGTTTCCAGAACGTTGATCGCGTTATATCCCTTGTACGGGCGAATGGCGTTGAGCCTCGGCGTGGTGGCGGACGTGACGTATGTATTCGCCGGGATGAGACCGGAGGAGTAAGCTAAGCCGACCGGAATCTGGTTGATATCCCGAATCCCGAGAAGGTGCGTGCCCTTCTGGCCGTAATAACCAACATCGAGAACAAAACCGCGGCCGTACTGCTTCTGAACATCAAAACTATATTGCTGCGAGTACGGCGTATTCAGCTGATAGGGCGTCCCGCGCAAGACCTTGGGAGCCAGGCTGATTGACGCGGTACCTGCCGCCGGATTCGCGAACTGGGTGTTGGGAATCGTCACGTTGTTGACGAAGGGCGGATTGGCGAAGATATTCTGTTCGTAAATACCGTATAACGGCGTATCGAAGAACATGCCGTAACCCAGGCGGATGGACATCTTGCCTTGGCCTGACGGATCCCAAGCGATTCCTACGCGCGGAGCAAGATTGTTTTTGCCATAGTTCGACACCTTCGTGCCGAACGGTGAAATATGTCCGTAAGTGCTGTTCTGACTATTGACGATGATGCCGTTCAGCGGATCGCCGGTGTTCGGGACAATGTTGCCGACCGAATCGATCTGCGGAGCCTTTGAGGGATCGTAAACCTTCGGATCGAAGTTGGTCAAGAACTTGAAGTCGTCATACGGAGCGTAGAAAAGCGAGTAGCGCAGCCCGTAGCTGAATGTCAGATTGGGGCGGAAGCGGTACTGATCCTGCCCGTAAAATTCGAACGAGTTCGAACGAATGGACGGTGTAATGTCGTACTGCGATTGCGTGAAGCTAGAAACGCGGCCGAGGAGAAAATTGGCGAATGCCTGATCGAAGGCGGCGGTGCCCGTCGGTCGAACTCCCGTACCTTCTCCGGAGAACGCGAAGGATCCCTGGTTTCCACTCGCGGCATTTTCCTGCTTGTTATAGCGGTTATAGGTGCCGCCGAACTTCATGGTGTGGCGACCTTTCACCCACGTGAAGCTGTCGAAGACTTGGTGATTGCGGTCGTAATCGTTATAAGGGCCGTAGCTGGTGATCGGCGCCCCGCTGGTAAACGTCAGACTGGGAATGCGCGCCAGGGTGGAAGCGTAGGGGAGGGTGACTTTCACATCCGGTGAGAGAGCCGAACTAATGGTCCCAGCGATTTGGCTGAGAATTGCACCGTAACTCCAGGAGTAACCAAGTTCGTTAATCAGAGTCGGAGTAAAAGACGATGTAGCGCGAATCACTACGCCTTTTCCTGGAGCGTTGGTGTTCGTTGTCGCCACTCCTGGGAGGATCACGCCGGTTCCGAATAATGCGGTTGGCTCGGTGGAGGGGAGACTGTCTTGAATGTAACGACCGGACAATACGAGTTTCTGACCGAAATTGTGATCGATCCTGATTAGTTCCTGTCGCGAATAAAACTGATTTCGAAGAGCGGTAAAGAGCACGCCTTCTCCTTGAGCGGAACCGAAGGGCGCGCCATCGGGAGCTTTTAAGAACACGTCTTTCAAATACGCTTGCGCTACCGGATTGATGTTCGAGATCTGATTGCCGGTTTGCAGACATTGGGTTCCATCGGCGGAAAACGATATGCAAACGGGAGTAGCAAACTGGCCCTGTTTTTGGGCGGCCGTGGGAGTTGTACCGGTAACCGTCCCGTAGGTAATCACGCGCCGGAATTCTTCCGAGAAAAAGAAGAACGTCTTGTTGCGATCGCGATTGTAGACTTTCGGAATCCAGACCGGACCGCCGACTGTGTAACCGAAATTGTTATAGCGAAGCGGCGGAACGCGCGCATTGCCTGTCACGGGATCAGGATTTACCTTATTCAGGTTGTTGAAGTAGTTATTCGCAGCGAGCTTATCATTGCGGAAGAATTCGTATCCATCGCCATGAAAACCGCTGCCGCCGCTCTTGGTGACTACGTTGATCTGGCCTCCCAGCGCACGGCCGAACTCCGGATCGTACTGACCGCGCAGAACCTTGAACTCCGCGATGGCGTCCACGCTCGGGAAATTCAGCAACGTCAGGTTGGAACCGCGATCCACGTTATCCGCGCCGTCGACGGTCCAGTTATTAGCAGCGGACCGCGCACCGTTAATCGAGAAACCTACTGTGTTCGCGCCACCCAGCGGATTTGTCACGCCAATGTAGATCTGATCTCCCACGTTTGAAGTAACGCCGGGTGCAAGCTGAAGCAGTTGCTCGTAATTGCGGGTGTTGAGAGCGAGTTCGTTCACCTGCGTGTTGTTGAACAGCGTGGAGGCGGTGGGCGTTTGCAGTTCGACGGCGATGGGCGACTCTTCCACCCTGACTTCCTCCGTTACCGCGCCGACTTCCATCTTAAAGTTGACAGTCAACTTATCGTTGACGTTTAGTTCGATATCAGTACGGATGGCTCGCTTGAAGCCGGATGCTTCAGCGGTGATTGTGTAATGACCGAGCGGCATTTGAGAGGCGGTATATTCGCCCTCAGAAGCGGTCGTTAAATTCTTGTAGACGGTATTGCGATCCGTATTCGTGACCGTGATCTTTGCGTTGGCGATTGCACCGCCCGACGCATCCTGGACGGTTCCGAATATAGAACCGGTGACGTCTTGACCATAAGCGTGGAACACAAAGAGAAATAACGCCGAAGCAAGTTTCTTCATAAGACCCTTTTAGAGAATCCTCTTAGCGTATCGATGTTTCAATGCTATTTCAACAGGCTTTCGGTGCAGGGTAATCGATTGCAGCCGCCTTCTAACGGATATAGGAAGCCACTTTGGGCGTTGGACTTACGATGCAGGTGACTAGAACCGGTCCTACGCAAATTTCAACTTGCTGATTTTGCCGTAGAGTGTCCAAAGCCGAGCGAGACGGCCAAATCGTCGTTCTTCCGGTTGATTTCGTTGATTGACAGTGAGGTTTGCGAAATCGGGTGAATCTTGGGTCGACGTGGAGCCGCGGGCTTGGGCGATTCCTCCGAACGATTGGCATTTTGCGAAACGAACTCCGGCCGGTTCTTCCGCATCTCTTCCAATTGTTTTTTCGCGCGAGCGAAAGCGCGTTCGTTGGTGGTCTGGTAACGCATAAGGACGGAAAATCGTTGGACGTTTGTGTCCTTCAAGCCGGCATATTGTAGAAACTCATTCTGGAGCCGGATGGAACGGTCTTTCAACCATTGATGCTTAGCCATGTCGCCGACCAAGGCTTGCTCGGTAGGCGTACCGGGTTGCCACTCCGCGAACATGCCGTCGCGAAACTCTTCCCACTCCGCAACGGGTTCTCCGGGGAGAATCATGATTTCCGAAGCCAAGCCGTGTTTCAAGGCGTTTTGCGAAGAGACGGCCTTGCCGAGCGGGGTGCGAGGGCCCGTGGAGGCGCTGGTGTTGTCGATTGAGGCGAGTGGTTGAGGGGCCATAGGTTTATCCGATTTCAGTGAAGCAGAACGAAATCGACCAGATTGAGGGTGGAGGGGCTAAGTGGCTGAATCGATTCGGAAGAAAGTCGTTTTTTGAGCGTGACCGAGATAAGAATGACTGCGCTTACGAGAAGGTGCGCTTAGCGATTCCAAACATCGGCCAATAGTGTTCCGGCAGGCGGACGGCGCTCATTTTTCGATTCACGTAAATGTGGCGGGTAAAGGCTGTGGCTAAAAGTTCGTCGCCGCGATGGACCTCGTAATCGAACTCGGCAATCCGGTGATTGGCGGAGCGGAAGCGGACGGTAATCGCGATCTCGTCGTCAAAGCGGGCGGGTCGCAAATAGTGACAGTTCGCGTCGACCACCGCGAGAGCGATTCCATCCGACTCCTCCATATCGCGATAGCGAAAGCCAAGCGCCACGCAAAATTCGACCCGGGCCACCTCCAGCCACACCAGATAATTCGCATGGTAGACGACGCCCATCTGGTCTGTCTCGGCATAGCGGACACGCACCCTGGCCGTGTGTTTTTCCGTCACGAGGGAACCATACCAGCGGGAAGGCGTCTGTTACACTTGCGGTCGTCCATGCAGATTCGGGTCCTATTTTTTGGCCGCTTGCGCGACATTGCGGGACGTTCGGAAGACTTACTGGAGACGCCCGAACCTATCGCCATCGGTAAGGTATTCGATTATTACGCAGAACGCTATCCCGCTCTCAGAGAACTTCGCGCGAGTACGTTACTGGCGCGAAACGAAGAGTTTACCGCTCCGGCCACAATGCTAGCAGATCGAGACGTAGTGGCCTTGCTTCCGCCTGTAAGTGGAGGCGCGGGGAATATCGTCATGCTCACGCGCGAGCCGATATCTTCCTCCGACCTGGCTCGCCAAGTAGCGGCGGGTTCGGACGGTGCCGTGATCACGTTTGAAGGCATTGTCCGCAATAACACGAAGGGCCGCGCGACTCGGTATCTGGAGTATGAGTGTTATGAGTCCATGGCCTTGAAGATGATGCAGGACCTGACCGGGGAACTTGCCGCGAAGCATGCTGTGGGGCGGATGGCGATGGTGCATCGATTGGGACGGATGGAGATTGGGGAAGCGAGTGTTGTGATTATCGTGGCTGCCCCTCATCGCAAGGCGGCGTACGAGGCGTCGCGGGACGCCATCGATACCCTGAAGCGCACGGTGCCGATCTGGAAGAAAGAGTTCTTTGAAGACGGTGAGGTTTGGGTAGATGGAGAATGGGACGAACGGCTCCGTGCACACGCTACCTAAGCGCCTTGTTTGCGCTATCGCTTTACTGACGGCTCTTGCAATGGCGCAGGACACCATCCTACGGGTGGATGTACATCTGGTCCGCGTTTTAACCACGGTTCGGGATCCTAGCGGAAAACTGCTGGGAACTCTGGATAACGACAATTTCACTGTGCTGGACAATGGCGTCTCCCAAACCATTTCGGTTTTCGAGCGGCGCACGGAACAACCGCTGTCGGTAGCTTTGCTGATCGATATCAGCGGGTCGACGGCGAAGGATCTTAAGTTTGAAACGGAGTCTGTCAACCGGTTTCTTCGGACTGTCTTTGCGGATGGAAACCCGGAGGATATGGTGGGGCTGTACAGCTTCAATTATCAAGTGACTAAGCAGACGCCTTACACGCGGAGCATGTCGAAGCTGGACGAACGGTTGCGCTCGCTGCACGGTGAAGCGGCTACGGCTTTATATGACGCGATTTGGCTGGCGTCGGGCGAATTGGGTCGGCGACAAGGGCGGCACGTCCTATTGATTGTGACGGATGGCGGCGATACATTCAGCGCGAAGGAATACAAAGACGCGCTTGAGGCAGCGCACAATGCGGAAGCGGTGATCTACCCGGTACTGATTATTCCCGTGGAAGCGAGCGCCGGACGAAACACAGGCGGTGAACATGCGTTGACCACCTTGGCGCAGAGTACGGGCGGTCGCGTATTTCAGCCGACGTTGGGCGCGTCGCTCGATTCCGCCTTTGCCGATATCTTGCGCGAACTGCGAACTCAGTATCTAATCGGTTACTATCCGCATGACGTCCCGCCGACTCGCGAACGATTCCACAAACTGGAAGTGCGCGTAAATCAACCGGGATTGCGCGTAATTGCGCGCAATGGATATTATGGTGAGTCAATTCGATGAGTTCGAAGGGAACAAGCGATAAGAAAGCCCCGGCGCAGACGTTTGCCGAAGTCCGTTATCTCAAACATCTGATTGAGACGCAGACTCCGGTAATGCTGAAGCTGAGCGACAACGAAGAAATCCACGGATTTGTGGAGTATTTCGACGCGCGGTTCCTCCGGATTACCCGTAAGGGCCACGCGAACCTATTCGTGTTTAAGCACGATATTAAGTATCTGGCCGAAGAACCGAATGCAATTTCTTGAAACCGCGGGACAGATCGCGCGCGAGGCGGGCGCTGTCCTGATGGAGCATTTCAATCAGCGGATTGCCTTTGAGTTAAAAGGCGAATACGATCTGGTTACAGCAGCGGACCGCGCGAGCGAGAAGCTGATTGTGGAGCGGCTTACGGAGCATTTTCCGGAGCACGGGATTATCGCAGAAGAAGGCGGCGGACATAGCTCCTCTTCGGAATACCGGTGGTATGTGGATCCGTTGGACGGCACGACGAACTTCGCGCACGGGTATCCGATGTTCAATGTGACGCTTGCGCTTGAGAAAGGCAGCGAGATGATTGCGGGCGTGGTGTACGATCCGCTGCACGACGAGATGTTCCGCGCGGGATTGGGCAGCGGCGCTTATTTAAACGACGCTCCGATGTCGGTATCCGGCTCGCGGCGATTAGCCGACAGCCTGGTTTGCACCGGCTTTCCGAATCACAATCGCCAGGTGAATTACAACATTCATTTTTATCATCAGCTCGCGATGTCGACCCACGGTGTACGGCGCGGGGGAAGTGCGGCGCTCGATCTCTCTTATGTCGCTTGCGGACGGCTGGACGCGTTTTGGGAATTCGGGCTGAAGCCCTGGGATTTGGCTGCTGGGAAGCTGATTGTAACCGAAGCGGGTGGAAAGGCGACGGACATGAATGGCGATGCGCACAAGATCGGGTCGCCGCATTTATTGACAACCAACGGCGCGATCCACGGGGAGATGCTGCAGCTATTTTCCGAAATCTTTCGTGGCGATATGCGGCATCCGATGCCGGTTGTGGGGTAGAAGGATGAGCGTCGCGAGGAATATCGAAGTTCAGAAAGCTTTCGGGGACGCCGTTAACTCGGGCAAGTTAGAGGCGATGGTAAACCTGGTGTCCGAAGATTGTGTAGACCACGATCCGGCACCGGGGCAGGCGCCCGGGCCCGGCGGATATATCGCGTTGTTTACCGAATTGCGTTCGGCATTTCCGGATCTGGCGGTGAAGGTAGAGCGTCTGACAGCCGATGACGATACCGTTGCCATCGCTTATACAATGACCGGTACACACCAGGGCACGTTCTTAGGCGTAGCAGCTACAGGCAAGAAGGTGAGCGCGCGCGGTGTGCAGATTGCCTGTTTCGATAACGGCAAGATGGTGGAGCGGTGGGGCAGCTCCGATCAACTTGGGATATTGCAACAGATTGGCGCCGCCCCGGTGAGCCTTTAAACAAACTTATATTCGCCCGGCACGGGACGCGGCGGGATGGACATCGGAACATCGTAGCCGAATTGTTTCGGCTGCAGATCCTGCTTCGAATTCATCATCATGTCCCAGGTAATTTCCATTCCGGAGTAGGCTGCTTCCCGGCCCATAATGCAGGTCATGGTGCTTTCGGCAACCTTCATCGCGTGATTGATGTGCGGGCCATCGCCGCGGACGCTTTTGATGAACGCCACGTGTTCGCGGACATAGGGATTGTCCAGAGGGTCGGTGTAGGGCTTGCGAGGATCGTGGCCGCCATCCGGAACCATGTCGTGGCAGTTCGATTTGCCCTTGGTTCCGATGACGAACTCGCTTACGTCCTGATAGGGGGCGTTCGGGATCTGACGACAGTTGCTGGTCATGCGCGCGCCATTCGGATAAACAAATTCACAGTTGAAGTGATCGAAGATGTTGCCGTAGAACTCGGGGTTGTTATCGGGCCGCCAGTTCGCGCCGCCGTTGCCGATGACCTTGACGGGATGGGTGTCCATTACCCAATTGGCCACGTCGATATTGTGGAGATGCTGTTCGACAATCTGGTCACCGCAGATCCACACGAAGGAATACCACTGGCGGTGCTGCCAAGCCATCTCGCCCCACTGCGGCTTGCGGTCTTCGGGCGTCTTAATGGGGAAGACGGGGACGCCGATCCAGTGAACGTTCAGGGCTTGGATGTCGCCGAGAGCGCCGTTGTGGATCTTGTCGACGGTGGGCATGTAGTCGCGGGCGAAGCGGCGTTGGGCTCCTGAAACGACCGTCAGGCCTTTCTGCTCGGAGAGTTTGGCCGCTGCCATGAAGCGTTTGACGCCCATGGCGTCCGTGCCGAAGGGCTTTTCACAGAAGACGTGTTTGTTCGCGTTAATCGCCGCTTCGAAATGCTCAGGGCGGTAACCGGGGGGCGTGGCGAGCATCACGATATCGATATCGGACGCGATCAGTTTCTTGTACGCGTCGAAGCCGGTGTGCCGCATATCGGGTGCGACTTTGATGCGGTCTTTCCATTGTTCATAACCGGGCTTCGTGGAGTAATTGCGGAGGGAGGTTTCGAGCTTATCTTCGAACAGATCCGCGACGGCGACCAGATCGACATTTTCGGTACCGGTCATCATATCGACGACGGCTTGGCTGCCGCGCGAACCGCAGCCGACGAGCCCGGCTTTCAGGCGTTCTTTTCCGGCGCCTCGAACCAGTTCGGGTTTGATTATCGTAAAGGTAGTAGCGGCAAGTGGGGCCGCCTTTCGAATGAAATCACGACGCGACGTATCGACCATGCGACCCGAGTATATAACAGCCGTTTTGCTTGGGGCCGGATTGATGTGCAGGTGCGGCGAACCGCACTTGGCGCGAAGTACCCCCGCGCCCAGCCGCGACGAAACCGCGGAAGCCTGGTACCGGAAAGCCACGGGCGAACTGGGCGGGATCAGCCGGGAAGCGACGGAGGCGTATCGAGCCGGCAGGACGGATGATGCGTCAAAACTGATCGAACGCGGAGAAGAGGTGGCAAGTCGATTACTAGCGGTTCCTCGTCCCACTCTGGTTGTGGCTCAGGCGACATCCGATCTGGATGAGTTGTATGGGCGCATGCTGTTCAGTAACAAGCATTACGGCTGGGCGCGGTTGCAGTACCAAAAGAACCTGGCCCGCTGGAAACATTGGAAGCCGGAGACGGAGGATTCGCAGACGCGATTGAAGGCCGCGCTGGAGGCTATCGACGATTGCGATCGAAAGATCGCTGCTGGCCTCTAAAAATCAGTTGATCCCTTTCGGATATTTTCTCCGCGTTACTTAGTGGCAGGCGAACACGCCGGTCAAATCGAACTAACAAAGGAGAATCAACATGCCGGTTAAATCTTTCCCCGTTTTTGGAGACATCGTAGAGGTACTACTGTCCCGTGAGTCTACAGGAGGCTGTTTTTCGGTCATCGCACAAGATACACACCCTGGCGGTGGGCCACCCCCGCACGTTCACTACAATGAAGACGAAATCCTGATGGCGGTAAACGGAGATTTCGAAATTTTCCTGAATGGAGCCTGGAGCAAGCTGGTGTGCGGCGAACCCAAATTTCTGGCACGCGGTGAAGAGCACGCATTTCGTAACTGTGGAACGACAATGGGCCGGATTATGGGGATAGCTACGCCAGGCGGCTTGGACGAATATCTGGAAATGATTTCGCCGATCAGCATGCCCCGCGATGCAGCCAAACTGTTTGCCATCTCAGAATCGTACGGAATCTCATTTACGCGGTTTCAAGACGCGCCGGTTGTGGAGGAAGAAGCTCTAGCTTTCGCTTAAACGAGTATGCGCTTAGAATGCGGCAAGCCGGCCTTACCAACGCTTCCGAAGTTCAGTAATCTGCGCAGCGTGGTGGCGTCCGTGCCAGGCGTATAGGTTCGCCGTTCTCGTTAGGCTCATCCGGCCCAATTCTGGATGCCGGAACGTGCGTTGCCAATCGGAATCGGAAAGCGAACGCAACAGATGGTTCCAGCGTTCATGAAGGGCTTCTAGCAAGACCAGCGATGTTTCGGGCGGCGTCAGGCGATTGTCAGGCAGTTCCGCCCACTTATCCTCCTGATACGGTTTGATCAGCGGTTCGTCTTCGGTGAGCGCCAGCTTGAATCGCCCGTAGCTCTGCATGTGGCTTTCGGGCACGTGATGAACCACTTGCCGCACCGTCCAGCCGCCTTCCCGGTACGGCGTTTCCCATTGCTCGGGCGTCAGCCCAGAGACAGCTTCACGCATCCGCTTCGGAGTTGCTTCGATGTCGTCCAGCCAGCGGTTCAGGTCCTCCGGAGTGGCGTTCGGTGTAGCTTCAAACTTGCCTATCGGGTAACGTGGGTCCAACATGTCATTCACTACTGTAACCGGGTCCAGTGTAACCAGGATGGCCGAATTGCACCTGCATCTTGAGGGATCGATCGACGCGGAAACGTTGAGAATGCTGGACCCTGCCGTCACGCATGAAGAAGTGGAGGATGCTTACCGCTTTTCGGACTTCGCTGGGTTCATCGAATCGTTCAAATGGATAGCGCGGAAGCTACGCGGACCCGAGGACTACGCAACGGTGACAGAGG
>CAXSIG010000072.1:0-720 GCA_964237255.1 uncultured Bryobacteraceae bacterium | reverse complement strand
GCCCTGTGCCGCCGGCTGGCGCGCGAAGGGATCACCTATGCCGAGGTCACTTTGGCAGCGGGGGTGATTATCTGGAAGGAGCAGGACTTGGCTGCGATCTACTCGGCGGTGCGGGACACCGCCTGGAAGAGCGATGTGGAGGTGCGATGGAACCTGGACAGCATCCGGCAGTTCGGCGCGGACTTAGCTTGGCAGGTAGCGGAGTTCGCGGCCGGACAGGTGGGAGCAGGCGTGGTGTCAATCGGGATTGGCGGCGATGAGATCGCAGGCCCCGCTGTCTGGTTCGGCGAAGTTTATCGGTGGGCCCGCGAACACGGGTTGCGGCTTACCGCACATGCGGGAGAGACGGCTGGTCCCGAGTCAGTTTGGGCAGCGCTTGCCATTCGGGCCGAACGCATCGGCCATGGGATTCGATCGATAGACGATCCTGTGCTGGTCCGGCACTTGGCGGACCAGCAGATTCCTCTGGAAGTGTCGATCACCAGTAACGTCCGGACCGGCGCGGTTCGTAGCTTAGAAGAACATCCACTGCGCCGTTTGTTCGATGCCGGTGTGCCGATCACACTCAACACCGACGATCCGGCGATTTTCGGGACAACGCTGGCGAATGAATACCGGATCGCTCGTCAGCACTTCGGATTCACTGACAGTGAACTAGCGGTAATCCGGGAGAACGCTTGGCGCTACTTATTTTCCATGAAGTAATACGCGATCATGTGG
>CAXSIG010000071.1:9486-13612 GCA_964237255.1 uncultured Bryobacteraceae bacterium | reverse complement strand
ATCTTTCTCGTTTTTCGCTGTGGCTACAACCCATACGTCTCCATAGTTATTACGGCTAAATTTTCGTTCCGGGTTCGGACCGTCGGAAGCTGGTGTGAAGAGCGCCGTCGCGCTTAGGTTACCGACGAACGCCTTGTCGTCGTCTCCGTAAACGGCCATAAACTCCTCAACTTTCCAATCCACATCCACCGGCCCTAGTTCCACGTCATCGGCAGTATAAGACTTGCCGTCGGCGCCGCGCTGGTAACCGATTGCCTCGAATTGCTGATAACCCTTGGGATGCGTTTGGCTTCCCAGGCGCGCCAGCGCCGAGTCCGGAGTTACCTTTATATAGTCGACGCGGTCGTACACCGCTACGGCGCTTGGCAGGACAGTGCGCTTAAAGAAAATATCGCGCTTGCCCGGAACCGCATCGGCGGCGATATCCAGTTCCGCCACGATGCTCCCCGCATCGTGAGAATCAATCTTCTTTACAGTGACGCCTGTACCAAAATCAAGATCGGCGGGAGCGATTGCCCCAGTGAAATGATCACCGATTAGACGCACCTTCAGCCCCTGCGAACCTGTTTTCAGCGCGGGACGATCCACCCCGATCAAAAGAGGATCGGCAGATTCGCGACGCAGTTTCACATCGGCTCCGAACTCCTGATATTCACCCCAGAACCAACGTCCTTCTGCTTCATTCTGATCGGCGGAAAACATCAGCGCTTCTCGCATATCGTGATTTAAATCGTCTGGTGTGGTTCCGACTTTCGCAGTCGATTTCGATCGGCCGCGCCAAGCGTAACCCGCGTACACAATTCCACTTCCGCTGCGGGTCAGCGCCGATCCATCGCGGACAGACTTCAGTTTCAGTTGCGTTTTAAAATCGTCTTCCGAAGCCCCAGGCTCCACCGTCAGCTCACCAAAGTACTGCCCGCGCCCCGGAATGCGCGCCGCCACCAGCCATTTGCCCGTTAGTTTCGGAGCACGCATACGCGCACGCCAAGCCGCCCATTCAGGACTGTGCAATGCCGCTTTGGTGCTCAGATAATCGAGCGCCACTTCTAAAGGTTCTGGTGTTTGCGCCGGGGCGGCCGCGGGCGTTGCTCCTGCTCCTGCCGGTGTAGCTGCAACTGCCCTAGCTGCTGCTCCGCCACCTGCACCGCCTCCACCCGCACCGGGCATCAATGCCCGACGGAAGTGGGCTTCGGCCTGTGCATAAAGTCCGATATGCAAATTCGCCAACAACCGCCAATCGTTCTTCGTACGTCGCCATGACATGGGTCGCCCGAACGCGTGACAAGTGGTGCACGCACCGCGCACCGTGTCATTCGGGATGTTTGATTCGTCCACCATCCGATGTTCGGGCAGGTACATCACGGGCTTGGCTTCCTCCGGAGCCAAGCCGTGATAAGTCGCCAGATAACGCACCACCTGTCTCGCGTCTTCCGGCGAAATGGTCAACCCGTTCAGGCGCACCATCCGCTTGAGTGCTTCCTCCCAACCTTCGGGAGTGGTGCGCTCATACGAGATCCGCGACAGATTACCTTTCGCGTCCTTCGCGTGACACGTTCCACACTTCGAGATCACAAGCGGATTGGTAACGGGAATACCGTCTTCCGTTTCCACGTTTGCTTGCGGCGCATCGCCGCCTCTACCGCCGCCGCGCTGCCCGATAACGGGCAAGGTGAAGCACAGGCTCCCGATTACCGTAGCCGTTGCCGTCCATCGATTGAACTTCCGTACTGAAACCATAGGCGTGCGCTTAGAAGATAATTCTGCCACTTAATTGAAGGCCCCGTGGGCCAGCACCTTCCTGAGTTTGCAAACTGGTGATTGTTCCGAAAGAAGCGGTGCCCAGCGTCAAGCCGGGAGTTCCGTAATTCGGGTGGTTCAGGGCATTGGCCGCGGCAAGCCCTAAACGTAAGTGCGCCGTTTCCGTAATGCGAAAATTTCGGAATAGCGATAGCGATACCGCCTGCGTGCCAGGACCGTTGATCGCGCCGACCGGAGAACTTCCGAATCGCCCGATGTTGTTGGCCGGAATGGCGAATGCCGCTGGATTCACCCACTGCGCGACGGTCTGCTTTGCCGGAATCACAGAGGTCCCGGACACGATGTCCGCCCGTCCCGATCCAATGATGTTTACAAAATTTGTCCCCGAAGGATCGGCGCCGCTCGCCAGCACGGTGAGGAACGGACCGGTCTGGAACAGCAGCACGCCACCTAATTCCCAACCCCCGGCAATCTGGTTCATCCATCGGTTGCCGGTGTGCGTGAACGGCGATTCGTAGAGGAACGTAGTCTGGAAACGATGGCGGCGTGTGAATGCGACATTGCCGTAATCGAGCATCGGATTCTGAGGATCCGTAATCTGTCCGCCGCCAGAACCGGAAAAGCCCGTAGGAGCATAGCCCCCGATGTCCGAAAGGTTCTTGGCGAAGTTATAGCTGGATTGAAATTGCAGGCCCTTGGACATCCGCTTGGTAACGGCCGCTGTGAACGCTTCGTAATTGCTGACGCCCCCATTGCGCTCATTCACGATAGAGCTCAGGTACGGGAACGGAGCTGCGGCCTTGGCAACCGAAAAGCCCACTGTGTTGGGCCGAATCTGATTCGGGTTGTCGGTAAGGCCGAGATTCGATCCATGGCTGCCGTCATAAGAGAGACGCAAGCCGGTTTGGAAACCAAGATCACGCTCCAACGTGAAGTTCCACTGCTGCACATAGGGATCCTGATAATGGAGAACATTCGATAGATCGAAGTTCAATGACCCCGGCTGCGCCAGATTCGAAGGGAAAGGATAGGGGAATGAATAGAGCGGCTTGCCGCCGACAATGGAGTTCGTGAACTGTGCGACGTTGCTGGCTTCCACCGCCCAGGAGGAGAGCAGCAGATTGCCTAATTGCGCTTCGATGAATTTGCCGTAACCCGCACGGATCACCGTTTTTCCATCCGCCGTGGCACGATACG
Source organism: uncultured Bryobacteraceae bacterium (assembly GCA_964237255.1). Taxonomy (GTDB): domain Bacteria; phylum Acidobacteriota; class Terriglobia; order Bryobacterales; family Bryobacteraceae; genus JALYXI01. Next base: position 10,657 of record CAXSIG010000071.1, on the reverse strand, counting down.
CGAAGCCAATGCGAGGCGCCCAATCCTTCTTCGAGGTGTACCGTAAGCTTTGCGGGACACCGGCTTGCGATGCCGTAAGAATCGGCATCGGCGAAATCGTTTGCGCGAACGAAGGATTGACAAGTTTCAGGCCCGCATCGGGAACTACGACGGCTCCATGTACCGTTACACCATTTTGCGTTGATGTATAGTCCGGAAGCAGATTCGCCGTGTTGCTGAGATGATCCTGAAACATGGGATGGTACTCATACCGAAGCCCGTAATTGATGGTGAGTCGCGACGTTACTTTCCAATCGTCCTGAGCGAAGAACGCGTAGCTGCTCCCATAGCCATCCGTGTCAGGGCTGGAAACCGTTGCGAGCGTGTCCGAATCCGGTACACCTAAGAGGAAGGCGGCGAAAGCGTTTCCGATCAACGGCTTCGTCACCGAGTTGTTGAATGTATAGCGACCCAATCGAGAGCTGGCGAAAACGTTTGTGTAAAGCGCTTTCAGATAGCGATAGTCACCACCGAACTTCAATGTGTGGTGGCCTTTGGTCCATGTCAGGTTATCGAGCACCTGATAGGTGCTGGTTTGTGAAATCGACGACGCCGATCCCCCAGTGCTTTGGAACCCGCTGATCGCAAAATTCGGTACGGCATTACCGGCAGGAGGGGCTTGCGGAAGATACTGCGTCAGACCGAGGGTATTCGCGATGTCCGCCGCGTTAACGCCATAGCTGGTGGATGTATTGCTGCCGCTAAAGCCCGCCCGCAACTCATTCACGACGCTCGGCCCGATCACGTAGTTATAAGTTCCTGTCAAGCTTCGGTCATTCTCCGGCTTGATAAAAGATCCAAGCAGCGCCGAACCCGTGGGAGTCGATTGGCCTAATTTCGCCTTGTAGCTGAATCGCGCGAAAACAGATTGGCTGTTGGTGAGCTTGTGGTCCACTCGGACGTCGCCCTGATCGCTGGTGACGGGTGTCGGAAAATTGACCACGTAATTGTTCGATATCGCGTTGGGTGAACCGTTGTTCGGCAACGGATACAGATTCTTCAGAGCGGCAGCAGCTAGCGGGGAGATGCGATTCGCGGGAATCTGATTCCCGGGAAAAGGAGCGCCTGTCGACGGATCGAGGATCGCGCCCGAGTATGCCGAGAGGTCGCCATTGCGAAGCGCGAGCGACGG
>CAXSIG010000071.1:0-9476 GCA_964237255.1 uncultured Bryobacteraceae bacterium | reverse complement strand
GGAAGCAAGGGGGTGGGTCCCGTCGTCGGCCGATTGCGAAGCGCCAGCGATGGCACGCTCTCCACCAGGACCTGCTGACTCGGAAGCCGCAACCCTTCGTAGCTGGCGAAAAAGAAGGTCCGGTCCTTGCCCTTGTAGATTTTCGGAAGCCATACGGGTCCGCCGAGAAAGGCGCCGAAATCGTTCAGATCCAGTTTCGGCACTGTCGCACTAAATGTGTTGCGCGCGTTGAACGCCGTGTTCTGGTTGTTTTCGTAAAGGCCGCCATGGAACGCATTCGTTCCACTCTTCGAAATGGTGGTGATGTCGCTGACGCCGCCGTATTCCGCTGTGTTGTTGATTTCGCTGACGCGAATTTCGGCGATGGTGTCAAATGAGGGGAACAACTCCGCGATGGGTGCGCTGTTACGCGGGCTCATCGAACTAATGCCGTCGATCGTTACCGAGAGCATGGCGGGCTTCGCTCCCGCAACAGACAGATTGCCGCTGTTATCGATCTCGACTCCCGGTTGTGTTGTGAGTGTCGTAAACGCGCTGGTGGACCCCTGGGCACGCGACGCGATGGCGACGGGCAGATCCGTCAGCTCGCGCGTTGATTTCGATTCCGCGATGCTGGAACCTTCCGTATTGATCGGCGCTTCGCTAACGGCCTCCACGCTTACGGTGTCGGATTGGGAAGCCAAGGCGAGTTTGCCATCCACGCGAATGGTCTGGCGCGAGTTGAGTTCCAGCCCTTTAAAAAGTGCGCGCTGAAAGCCGGGGGCCTCCATGAGGATCTGATAAGTACCCGGTTCTAAATTGACCACCGTATAGTCACCGTCTGAGCCCGTCAACGTGCTTCGGACGGAATCGGTCAAAGTATCGGTGATCGTGATTTTACAAACGGCAAGCGCCGCGCCGGACGGATCGCGAACGGTACCCACGAAGGATCCGAATGTCGATTGCCCGAATAAGAGAACCGAATTAAAAACTGCGAGGCATAAAAGCCTTCGCGCTGCGGAAGATACCACCCGGACACTCCTTACGCACTAGATTTTGAATTCAAAGCGACAGCGAATTCTTACGTGGGTAATGGGGTCCTAACTGGGGACGTTGTCCGCGCATTAGTGCCGGACAACTCTTCGCTGTACGCCAGCGAAAAGGAAGCGTTTCAAGAAGTGTAGCATTCGGCACGATGAAGTCAAGGTGCGCTTTAAGACTCTGACACGGCCATAGGACCTTGCAGAGATTATTTATCCTTCGATAATTATCCAAGGATAAATTTGACGAGAGACAAATTTGTAAATAGTATGGTCCGCAGCCAAAGGGGACCACGCCATGTTCCATCGCCGACTTCGTCTCGCAACGTTTCTGATCGTATTTACGCCCGCACTTGTCCAGGCACAAGGACTTACGGGCCAGATTTCCGGAAATATCACCGACCCAAGCGGCGCCGCTCTTGCAACCGCCGATGTCTCCGTTTCGAACCCGCAGACGGGTCAGTCCAGGGCCGCTAAGACCGATAACCAGGGACACTTCGTCATCCCCGAACTTCTGCCGGGCATCTTTAACCTGGAGATTACAGCTTCCGGATTCAAGAAGTATGAGCAGCGCGAAATTTCCGTCTCCGCTACGGAGCGCGTCGCTCTCCCGCCCATCACCATGCAAGTTGGCGCCACAAGCGACACCATTTCCATCACCGGGGAAGCCGCGCAGGTGCAAACCGAAAGCGCCGAGCGATCCGGCTTAATCAACACTCGCCAAATGCAAGAGCTTCCTTTGAAGGGCCGCTCCTACCTCGGCACCGCCAAGCTGCTCCCCGGCATCATCGATACCGCGGCGCGCGAATCTCCCGGTTGGAACGATTTGGTCGGCATCAACATCAACGGAACGCGCGCCGGTTCCATTGATCTGAATCTGGACGGAGTCACCAGTCTTGACACCGGCTCGCTGACAGGACCGTACCTGGCGCCCAGCATCGATGCGGTGGCCGAAGTAAAAGTTCTTCTCAGCAATTATCAGGCAGAGTACGGCCGAAGCTCCGGCGGCACCATCAACACGGTGATCAAGAGCGGCACGCGCGATCTCCACGGCGGCGTCTATTACTTCCTTCGGAACGAAGACCTGAACGCAAACGAGTGGCTGAACAACCGCAACGGCCTTCCGCGTCCGCAGTACCGCTTCAATAATCCCGGCTACTTTATTGGCGGTCCGGTTCTGTTCCCGAAGTGGAACTTTAACCGCAATCGCGACAAGCTGTTTTTCTTCTGGTCGCAGGATTACCTACCGCTCACCATCCCCAGCGGCGCGGGCAATTACACATTTCCCACGGCGGCTGAGCGAACGGGCGACTTCTCGAAATCGGGAACCACGATCATCGATCCGATCACACACGCAGCGTTTCCCGGAAACATCGTGCCCCCCAGCCGTATCGATCCAAACGGGCAGAAGTTGCTGAACCTGCTCCCGCTACCCAACACCACGTCACCGGGCAATCAATACAACTACACCAGCATCAGCGTGAATAAGCAGCCACGGCGCGATTCCATTCTTCGCCTGGACTACAACGTCGACCCGAAGAACCTCTTCTACGTTCGGCTGATTCAGGATTATCAAGCTTCAAAAGGCGCGTTCGGATTGCTCGCCGGACTGGGCCAAACGCAAAGCTGGCCGCAGTTGCCGATCGCGTATGAGATCCACAGCGCTGGTCTGGTCTCCACCCTGATCCACACCTTCTCTCCATCGAAAATCAATGAATTTACGTTCGGCGTGAACCGGGCAAAGCAGACCGTTGGCGCGCTCACGCAAGCTGCGCTGGATGCGAACAACCGGACAAAAGTCGGTCTTGCCATCCCGCAATTCTTCCCCTCGTCTAACCCGAACAACTTGATTCCGAACGCCACATTCGGCGGCATTCCATCTAACGGCAATCTGAGTATCGAAGGGCGTTTCCCGTTCTTCGGCACTAACACCATTTGGAACTATTCCGATAACTTCTCCAACATCGTTGGGAAGCACAGCATGAAGTACGGATTGTTCGTGGAGCATGGGACCAGGAACGCGGCCCGATCCACTGCCTTCAATGGGACATTCGCGTTCGACCGCGATGCCACCAACCCGCTCGATACCGGATATGCATACAGCAATGCCCTGTTGGGCGTTGTCGATAGCTACACCGAAGCGAGTGGGCATCCGAACGCTCATGGGCGTTACACCAATGTCGAGTGGTATGCGCAGGATAGCTGGAAGGCGGCCCGCCGTCTCACGGTGGATCTTGGCGTTCGCTTCTATCACGTCGGCCCGACAATTAGCTCCGGCGATCAGTTAGCGATTTTCGATCCAGCGCTCTACAGCGCTTCTCAGCAACCGCCGCTCATTCAGCCGTATCTGGATCCGGCAACCGGAACTCGCTACGGGCGCGATCCCGTAAACGGCAACTTACTTCCGGCGGTAAAGATCGGATCGTTCTCTCCCTCAGCGGGGACCCCGTACCAAGGAATGAAAGTTTATAACGAAGGCGTGTTGAATACACCTTCCATCCAAACCACTCCGCGCATCGGTTTGGCTTGGGACGTCTTTGGAAACGGGAAGACCGCTGTCCGAACCGGATTCGGCATCTTCACCGATCGCTTCAGCGACGATCAAATTTTGCAGTTGGTGCAATCGCCGCCGCTTGTCCGAACCGCAAGCGCGAATTACACCACCATCTCCAACCTGTTGGCTACGAACCTGACACTTGGCCCGACAAGCGTATTTTCCGTCCAAAAAAGCTTCTCGCCACCGGCAGTCTATAACTTCAGCTTCGGGATCCAACAGAATATCGGCTTCGGGACTGTGCTGGATGTTGCCTATACCGGCAATACGCAGAAGCACCTGCTGAACGGGCGCAACATCAATGCGGTTCCGTATGGATCGAACTTCGTGGCATCGAATATCGATCCCACGGTAACCGGCAATAAGCCGCTAAACTCGAACTTCCTTCGTCCCTATGTCGGCTATCAGGACATCACTTACCTGGAGTTTGCGGGCATCGGGAATTACAATGCGTTGCAGGTTCAGCTGACCAAACGCTTCTCACGCCGGATGACTTATAACCTGGCGTACACGTATTCGAAGGCGCTGGATCTGGTGGATGGAATCGGCGGTGTCGTAAATCCGACTTTGAATTACCGCTCCAGGAATTACGGTCCGTCCGGATTCGACCGAACTCAGGTGCTGGTTATCAATTACGTTTACAACCTGCCCGGCGTGAGCAAGTATTGGAACAACACGTTTTCACGGACCGCTTTCGATGGATGGAAACTCTCCGGCGTCAGCACCTTCCAGACAGGTGCGCCGCTGGGGTTAGGGTACTCGTTGACGTATTCAGCGGACCTCACCGGCGGCACGGGAAGCGGCTTGGATTCGCGTAGCGTATTGGTTGCCGACCCGCACGGCCGCGGTCCGCAAGGGCAGTGGTTCAACGTCAATGCTGTTAAGGCGCCCCTGGCGAGTCTCAGTCCAAACGGGATCGGCAACGCGTCTAAGGCCCCGATCTACGGTCCAGGGCTGAACAACTGGGACATTTCGCTCTTTAAGAACTTTCGCCTCGGCGCGAATGAGCAGCGTCGCTTGCAGTTCCGCTTTGAAACGTACAACACCTTCAACCATACGCAATACAACGCCGTGGATACCGGTGCTCGCTTCGATCAAAACAACAACCAGACGAACACGAACTACGGATACTTCACCAGCGCGGCACTGGCTCGTCGCGTTGTGGTGGGCCTGAAGTTTTATTTCTGATAATTTAAACGCATGCGAAAATTTTGGTCGCTGGCTGCTGGTCTGGCCTGCTGTGCCGCATTGTCGGGTTCAGATTGGCTTACGGACGGCTTTAATAGCCGTCGCACGAATTGGCAACCCAATGAGACGATCCTCAATAAAGAAAATGTAAAGGGCATGAAGCTTCTTTGGAAGCTGCAGTTGGATAACAGGCCCGAAGAGATGCACGCTTTGTTTCCCGTGCTGATTGCCGAGAATGTGAGAACCGCTCAAGGCGTGAAGCAGATCGCTGTGGAAGCGGGGATCTCCGACAACCTGTATGGAATCGATGCCGATACCGGAAAGCTGCTTTGGAAAAAGCATTTCTCCTATCCCACACCGGCGCGGCGCGGAAGGGTAGGGGACCCGCTTTGCCCTCCGGGCCAGACCGCGACACCCGCACTGGGACCGGCCAACTCCGATGGGTCTCGTACGGTTTATGCGATGGCGGGCGATGGCATGGTCCACTCGTTGAACATCGCGAACGGTGAAGATCTGGAGCCCCCCTATCAATTCGGATATCCGAACGGCAAAAGCTATTCCTTAAATTTGTACCAGGACACGCTTTATACAACAACCTCCCAGGGCTGCGCGGGTAATCCGAACCAGATGTGGGCCGTGAACGTAAAGGACAAGAGCCATAAAGTAATGACCGCCAATCCGAAGAGTGGCGGCCTTTGGGGACGGGAAGGAGCCGCTATCGATTCCACCGGTATGGTTTGGGCTCCAACAGGTGACGGCCGCTACGAGGAAGCAAAGCAGGTCTACGGCAACGGCATTGTCGGCGCGCGTGTTGAGAACGGAGAGTTTAAGATCCACGACTGGTACATCCCGACAAATGCCGTCTGGCTACAAAAGCGCGATCTGGATATGCAGGTGACCCCGTCTATCTTCAACTACAAAGATCGCGAACTGATGGTGACCGGCAGTAAGGAATGCCGCGTGTATCTGCTGGATACGAAGAGCATTGGCGGCGCCGACCACCGCACGCCGCTCTTCCGAACTCCGCTGATGTGCAACGAAGAAGTGGATTTCCAAAGCGCGGGAATCTGGGGCAGCATGGCAAGTTGGCTGGATGGGAACGGCACCCGTTGGGCATTAACGCCGTTCTGGGGTCCGGTGCATCCGGGCTTTCATCCGCCGGTAACCTACGGTAAGGTGGAACACGGCGCCGTTGTCGCGTTTAAGGTGGAAGACAAGGACGGGAAGCCGGTGCTGAATCCGGCGTGGATGTCGCGCGATATGGATCAGGCTGAACCGCCGATCATCGCGAACGGAGTGGTCTACGCCTACGGAAACGGGGAGAACACACGTCAAGCCTATGCCGACCGGGGCCTTGCGGATTTCAGCCCATTGCGCATCAAAGCGTCGGGTAAAGCGGTGTTGTACGCGCTTGATGCGCAAACCGGCAAGGAGTTGTACAACAGCGGCGATACTTTTAAGACGTTCGTGCACTTTGGAGGTCTCTCCATTGCGAACGGTCGCGTGTATTTGGGTTCGTTCGATAGTGTTTTGTACTGCTTTGGGCTTCCAGGAAAGGAGAATTGATGTCGCTTCGAGTCTGCGCTTTAGCGCTTGCCGCAACGGGGCCAATTGCGGCCCAAGGCCGTCCTCTTGACTGGCCGTTCTTCGGTGGAGATGCCCAACGTTCGGGATGGCAGAAGAGCGATCTGCGCATTACAAAGGACAACGTCAAGGATTTCCAGTTAGTGCTGAAGCGCAAGCTGGAGGCAAACGGTGGCGCGATGTCGCTCACGCCACCGGTCGTGATCGGCAATCTGATTTCGTACAAGGGCTTTAAGGAACTCGGTTTCGTTCAAGGGAGTTCGGGAGAGTTGTGGGCGGTTGACCTGGACATTAACCGGATGTTCTGGCACAAGCAGTTGGCGTCCTCTACCAGAGGTTGTTCGGGTGGAGCGATGGCCACGCCGACGCTCACACCGCCTTTGGACTTCTCGGCTGCTCGGACGCGGCCCGCAACTCCCGCGCCGAGCGCAAGCCCCGGAATCCCGCCATCACCCGCGGCTACCCCCGCAGCGGCGCCAAAGCCTTCCATTCTAGGCAGCACCGCGTTCGGCGCTCCGCGTCCGGCGTTCGCGTTGTCGAAAGACGGCAAGCTTCACGTTCTGAATACATCGACCGGTGACGATTTGATTCCGCCGATTCCGTTCGTGCCTGAAAATTCGCGTGCCTCTACGCTGGGGATATCGGACAACACAATTTACACCAGCACAACCGATTGCTCGGGAAAGAATGGCGCAGTATGGGCCATCGATTTAGGTAACGACGATCGCAAGGTGGAGAAGTTCGAAATGACCGGCGTTACACCCGCCGGGGTCGCGGGAGTTGCCATGGGACGAAGCTACAACGTGTATGTAGCGGGTACCGATGGATCGCTCACCGCCTTGGCTCCGAAGACGTTGAAGCAAATTGCAAAATGGAACGGTGGCGCCCAAGGGAGCGTTCAGGCGACCCCCGTTGTGTTCGCGATGGGCGATACGGAGCTGGTGGTAGCGGCAGACGCCGAGGGCCGTTTGAATGTCTTCGAGAGTGACAAACTAAATGCACCGCTTTATAAGACTCAGCCGATCGGTGTTGTTTCCGGCGGTATGTCGACTTGGCAGGATACAGCCGGCGATCGCTGGATTGCCGTGCCCGTGGTGAATGGTTCCAAAGGCTCGATCATGGCCTTCAAACTGGAAGCTACAGTCGCTTCTCTGAAATTGACGCAAGCGTGGACGTCTCCGGAAATGGAATCGCCGGAGCCGCCGGTAATCACAAGTGGGATTGTGTTTGCACTCGCCGCGGGTGGTAAGCACGCGACTCTTTACGCACTGGATGGCGCTACGGGTCAGCAGATGTATTCATCGGAAAATCAGGTTACTGCACCAGCGAATCGAAACGGGATGACGGTTGCGAACGGACGAGTCTTCTTCACTACTACGGACGGCACTCTATACGGATTCGGGATCTTTATGGAAACGCTGGAAGAGCCTAAATCTCAATCGGAAAGCCGTAGCAATAGATAGTGCTCCCGGCCACGAAGTAAACATGCGCGTTAGCCAGCGCTAAGCTCGCGTTGGCTGGTGTCGATCCATTTGGTCCGCTGGAGAAAATTTGCACGCCGCTTTGCAGGTTATAAGCGAACAGCGTGTTGTCACTGACTGTGAATACCAAACCATTCGCAATGACGGGCGCGAGTGGCTTCGTGAGCCTGTCAACCGTCCAGATCGTTTTGCCGTTTCGCGACGTGTTGATGCTTGTGTCGTTAGCCGTCACTACCAAACCCTTCGCCGTTGCGGTCCGGCTTTCCGGTTTTGCTAAGCCGATGGTTGGCTTTGCCGTCGTAGTTTGAACCCGGATCGACCAATCGCCCGCCTTGGGCTGTTCGCAACCCGCCGTAACGTTAGTTGAAACAGTGCTGCCACTCAGCGTCAGATCGGAAGCAACGCTGCCGGGCGGAACGAACTGAACAGGAAGAGCAAGATCGAAGGCGTCGGCGGGACGGACCATATGCAGTTGGCCATCGCCGGTTAGCACAAAGAGCGAACGCCGCGGGGTCGCCACTTCCTCGCGTTGAATCTGATTTCCATAATAGGGTGCCAGGACGGGCCCTGATGTCAGATCCGTTTTGCAGCCTGATGTTGGTTTCGTGTCGAAGTGGCGCTTCCAAAAGAGGCGTCCCAGGTCCGCGTCAACAGAATAGAGAGTGTTCTCTGCGTCAGCAAAGAAAACTAGTTCTTTAATGCCGCGATGTGTGAAGATTGGGCCTAAAATCACGGGCGACGTAAGGGCTTGGTCGAATTGCATCTTCCAGAGAAGCTTTAAATCCGGAGCCGTTTCGCGCGAGAGGTCGGTCTCATCGGATTGGAATCGACTCCGCTTTGCGTCGGCTGCGGAACTGAGCCAATCGGCGGCGGCATAGCTGTTGAATGCCAAGAGTGACAGAACAATGGAGCGCATAGGTAAATTGTTGCTCTTTACGGGGCGAAGATGTGGCGAAACCCCTAGAAACTTGATAGCATCGAATCACCATGGATGAGAAAGAGCGAGCGCGCGCGTTAGATGCCACGTTAGGGCAAATCGAAAAGCAATTTGGGAAGGGTTCGATTGTTCGTTTGGGATCGAAAGAAGCGATTATTCCGATAGCGGTAATCTCGACTGGATCGTTGGCTGTTGATGCTGCGCTCGGCACCGGCGGCTTCCCCCGAGGCCGTATCTGTGAAATCTATGGACCGGAATCTTCCGGTAAGACGACCATCGCTCTTCAGGTTGTAGCCGAGGCGCAGAAGAAGGGCGGTATGGCGGCGTTTATCGATGTCGAGCACGCGCTCGATCCGATCTATGCGCGTAAACTTGGTGTCGATGTCGATAATCTTCTGGTTTCCCAGCCGGACTACGGCGAACAGGCGCTGGAGATAACGAATGCGTTGATCGCGTCGGGATCGATCGATGTTTTGGTTGTCGATTCGGTAGCGGCTCTGGTTCCGAAAGCCGAACTCGATGGCGAAATGGGCGACAGCCATATGGGGCTGCAAGCGCGTTTGATGTCGCAGGCACTACGAAAACTGACCGGCTTAGTATCGAAATCGAAAACGTGCCTGATCTTCATCAACCAGATTCGCGACAAGATCGGCGTCATGTTCGGTAATCCGGAAACCACCACTGGCGGTAAAGCTCTAAAGTTTTATGCTTCC
>CAXSIG010000070.1:13470-13740 GCA_964237255.1 uncultured Bryobacteraceae bacterium | reverse complement strand
CAATGGCCAGGGTCACAAGGGAGAGAACTATTGCTACGACATAGCCGATGTTTTGGCGGCGGCGCTGTTCCGGCGAAGCGCCTTGCGCGTCCTGCAAAGGTGCGGAAAGCAGATGGTCCGGCCTTTCTTCGCGCTTCTGGGTTTCCTGACTATCGTTCACTTCCATTGGCTTTTCTCCAGGCAGACGTTCTCAGGCAAGCAGCAACCACATGAGGCAGGAAACGCTGACCACGATGCACAGGTAAAAGAGAACAAGTGGACCCACATAAG
>CAXSIG010000070.1:0-13460 GCA_964237255.1 uncultured Bryobacteraceae bacterium | reverse complement strand
TCCACGCGAAGGCGCGCTAGCGCAAAGCGGAATGCAAAGGCAACGGCAACACCGATGATCATCGCCAACAGCCACACAGGGAAATAGGCGCCGAAGATGTTCAGATCTTTCGTTCCTCCGCAACCGCTGAGGGAGATAAAACAAATCAGCGCGCCTGCCAACGCCATTACGGGGTGCCGCCGGCCCTCTTGGTTTTTCTGGCACTTACCAATTTCTGGTGTCATGGATTTGTTGGGATACTGGCCGGTGATTCCGCCCCGGTGCTTAAGATATCGCCCGTCGCATGCGCGAGCTGCGCCGCGCTTTTCAGCACCTTGAGGCGCGAATCGGTATAGGAGGATTGAGCCGAGATGTACATAAACTGGGCGGTGGAAAGGTCGATGTCGGACATCAAGCCATTCGCCCGGGAGATCGTCGCCTTCTCAAAATATTCTTTAGCCGCGACCAGGGATTCATAGGAAGCGTCCTGACTGAGAATTGCGGAAAGAACGTCATTGTAGCTTTTCGATACATCTTGCTGGACCTCCAATCTGGATTTCTGATCGTCATACCGTAATTGCCTTTCGGTTGCCCGCAGCGCCTTGATGCCGTTCCGTGTAGCCCCAAAATCAAAAATTGTAAACTTCACTTGACCGGAGTACAAATAAGTAAATCCTTTCGTGTTTGTTCCCGCTGCTTGCTCGGCTGCCGCACTGGAAGGGGTGCTTGTATCGCTGCTGCTGTTTGTGTAACTTTTCTGAGCGGTGAGGCTGAAAGTCGGAAGATATTTCGCCCGCGCGGCCCGAATGCCTTTCTCCGCGGCGCGTATCTTTTCCTCGCTCCCGGCGATCTCCGGACGGTTTTGCAGGGCGTGTTGCCAAAGAGACTCCACATTTTCCGGCAGGATGCGTACAGGAGGGGCCTCGTTGATAGGCGCTACATCAATTGATTGTTCGGGCGGTAGTCCCACCAGCGAAGCCAGGGATACCTTTGCGTCTGCCTCCTTGGCTGCGGAGCTCAGGCTCGACGCGCGCGCCTGCAGATATCTCGCTTTAGCTTGCTGCACGTCGATAATCGTGGCCAAGCCGTTCCGCAACTTTTCCGCCGAATCGTCGTAATTCAGGCAACTGTTGTCTTCATTGGCCAGAGCCGTACGAAGCGATTCTTTCGCGGACAGATAGTCGTAATACTTTGTCGAGACATCCAGGGCGACCTTCTGGTTGGTCTGGTTTAGCGAAGCCTTTTGCGCTGCAAGCAGATGTCTTGTAGCACGATATGTGTTCAGCGTTACGCCGAGGTCGATTGAATAGTCGGCCTCGACAGTGGCCTGAAATATGAGAGCTTTCAACCGGATCACCGCAGCCGACGATACATTGGGTGGTAATCCGAAAAGGGTGTCCCCCTTGAACGCGCTGCCGTTAAAAGCGAGCGTAGGAAAAAGTTTGCTTTTTTCGATACCGGCCAAAGCCGCAGCCCGCTTAACACTCTCCCAGGCTCCCTTGGCATCGGGATTCTCCCTTTCCCCACGATCAATTAGCTCGGGCAAAGTGTAAACAACTGCTCCGCCCGGTTGGAGCGCTGAAGCCGTGTACCCAGGTAACGCTCTCCCTTGGCAGAGCGAGTGAATTTCCTCCGAACGGAAAGCTAATTGAGCAGACAGCGTCCCCCGCTGCATCGAAACCCAGCCGACCAGGAGACATGTCTTTGCAAAGATTCTCAACGGGTGGCAATTCACGCGGTTAACGATTTTCAGATTGCGGAAACCGGAGCACAAGACGGCGGAAAGGCGACGTTGAGACTTTCATAGAGTAACGATGTCGGCAATCCACACACCAGTCAAAACACGCTGACTTCTTTAGCGATTAAGCTCGTAGGAGAGTCATGCGAATGCTCAAATTTAGGCAGGTGCTGACATATCGGCAGCAGACGAAGCGCCTTCAAAGTGCTCCTAAATCTTTCCGACAAGCGTCACTAAAGCCTCTGAGTACATCGGCGTCATGAGCTCCTTTTAGTTGCGAGAGGGTTTGAGCAGGACTGATGTAGGTAGACAACACCAACTCCATAATTTGCCGCGCCTGGTTCAGCACTTCCGACGACGCGAACAACTCCATTCGGCTGATTTGCGCATACAGTAAAACAAAGTCGGATGTCGCGCCAGAGTCTCTTTCCAGTGCTTCCGCGTAACGCTTCGCCGCTTCGTCGATGAAAGACCCGTACAGCGTCTCTCGTTTTGCAATTTCTTGAAATCTTTGACTGTTCCGTGTCTGGTTTTGCTGAACCAGCCACGACGTGGCAAATGAGGTAAAGCCGCCGATCACCGAACCGGCGAGTGCCGCTAATGCTGAAAGGTATGCAGATTCCACTGTTCTCTATACGCTGAAATGCCGCTCACGCCTGGCTCTTTAGCGACACGGTGCAGCCCGGCTCTATTTTGACCGGGTGAACTCGGGAAGAGTCAGCGACTCCGGCACTTCAATGCCTTCCTTGCGTAAGCGGTCAAGCGTGAGCTTGACGTTCTCGCCCGCGGTTCCCGGAATCGCATAGCTTTCTTCGGCGACGATCGCTTTCCAGTTCTCCGCCAAGTCTTCAGGCGTGTGGTTCAGCTTGAAGTACCCGTCGGTTTCAGCCATGAAAGAACGCGCGACGCGACCCGAAGCCGCTGTAAAGATCTCGCCGGAAACCGGGCACGATTCGTGCGCAAGGACTGCAACGATGGGCGAGATTGCCGCCGGATTTCGGCTCGTTTCCGAAAATTTTCGAAAGTTCTCGTCTTTGAGAGTATCGACCATGCGCGTGTACGCACCCGGAGCCATTGCATTGATCTTGATTGTTTCGGGAGCCACGAGGGAAAGAGAACGCGTCATCGCGATAATGCCGCCCTTAGCAGTGGAGTAGGCAAGTTGGGTAGGCATGCCGTACAGCCCGGCCGAGGAGACCGTCATGATGATGCGGCCGTAGTTCTGTTTGACCATGTGTGGCCACGCGGCGCGCGTGACGTGGAAGTAGCCAAGTGTATGTACAGACAACTGGCGTTGCAGATTTTCAGGAGTTATATCGGGGAATTTATCCGAATCAAGGATACCCGCGTTGTTAACAAGAATATCGATGCTCCCGAATCGCTCGACCGCCAGATTGACTATCTCGTTGGCGCCCTCCGGGGTGGCGATGGTGGACGAGTTAGCAAAGGCTTTTCCGCCTTTCTTGGTAATCTCAGTGACCACCTCTTCTGCCGGTCCGGCAGATTGCCCATCCCCGGTAGTGGACCCTCCCAGATCGTTAACAACAACGGAAGCGCCTCGCTCCGCCAGGAAAACCGCTTCTGCTCGGCCGATTCCTCGTCCCGCACCCGTCACGACAGCAACTTTGCCATCGAATCGCAATTGACTCATAATTTCACCCTTGAATATCTGAGAAGTTTTCTGCCGCAGTCGGACAGAGACCGCATCGTAATTTCTGCACGTGCCTTTCCGATAGGGTCCGGGTCGGTTTCACCGTCCGAAAATGGACGCCTGTCGGGTGCGCCAGGCCCAATGGAGATCAGAAAGAAAACTTTATCTATTCAGCTTTCCCGCCGATCTACCGGCATCTACCAGCATTTCGGCACTGGCCTGCTACTGTTTTGAAAAATGACGCGCGGCTTTGCGTTTCCGAAAATTAGACCATCTTTCCTTTGCTAATGGGATCTTTCGCGTCCAAGCCAAAATCTTACCGATTCGATTCGGATGCAGCGGAACCTGCAATGAAACAGTTGTGCCGCATCTAGGAGTGCTCTGCACTAGCAATCGGCCGTTAATCTGTTTCGCCCGCTCCTTCATTCCCAGGACACCGAAGTGCCCTCGTTGCGGGGTGCTCGTTGTTGACGGCTCAAATCCGACCCCATTATCTTGTATTTCGATCCACAAACGATACTCGTCCCATCGCGCCGACACGGCCACGCAATTCGCACCAGAATGTAAGCGAATATTCGCGAAAGCTTCCTCAAAAATTCGAGGGATCTCGTATCTTACGTCCTCGGTTAGCTCAGGAAGAGTCCACCACCGCTCCAGACAACCTGGATGGAGGTATCCAACGAAAAGGCGGTGGCGTATTGCTGAAGAGTGTCTACTAAGCTGGATCCGCTCATTTCAGGAGAACGGAGCGCGAAAATAGACATTCTGCTTTCTTTCGTCGCCTCACTTGCAAGTTGACTAACTTTCTCCAGGTGTTCGCCGAGAATCCGCGAGTCGCGATTCAGCAGAACCTGCGCTGCTTCCAGTTGTGTCAGGATCGTTCCCAGGCTGCGAGAAAGGGTGTCATGCAACTCGCGCGCTACACGAGATCTCTCGCTCAAACGTTCCGCCAGTAGCGCGGCAAACTGGTTACGCGCAGCGATTAGCCGCAATTGAAACAAGAGAAGAATCGCCGAGAATGACGCAAGCACGGTCAGCGAGTACCACCACCATGTCTGATAAAAATGTGGAAGTACTTGTAGATCGACAGGTGCTGAAACGTTACTCCACAGTCCATATGAACGCCGGGCCGAAACCTCGAATTGGTAATATCCTGGCGGCAAAGCTGTATACATCACCGGCGTTTCAGCTTCAATGTTTCGCCAGTGTTGATCGAACCCAATAAGGCGGTATCGGTACTCAAGACTTTTGGCGCCTGTGAGTGTAGGAGCTGTGAAAACAAACCGTACATTTCGATCGGCGGCTTTCGTCACAATGTGCTGGGTGAGATCACGCTCGCCCGCGTCGGTCGCCACATGCAGCACCTCCGGCGTAGAGGGGGGTGGCTCCAAAGAAAGAGCCAAAGGGTTGAACTTTGCTATTCCGTTGTTCAAAGCACACCATATTTCTCCGGAGCTATGGCGGATGATGCTCCCCTGCCCCAGATTGCGATGCAACTGTTCGCCTAGACCATCTTCGGCGCCGAGAAACCTGCCGTAAACCATTCCGGAGCCTTGGTCCAGAACACGATTGACCTCAGCTGACTTAACTACAAAAAGTCCCTTCTGAAAGCGAATCCAAAAGCGGCCCTGGCCATCGTCCACAAGGGTTAGAACCGGCCCGGAGGGAAGGCCGTTTGCTGATCCGATATGGGCACTGCGGCTATTGCGGATGCGAACGATTCCCCTATCAGTTGCGACCCAGATGTCGCCGCTCGGCCCTTCCCAAGTATCGATAGCACGATTCGTGGTCAACCCCGAATCGCGGTTGTACTGCTCGACAGACCCGGAGGACAAGCGGAACAATCCCGAACCATCCGTACCCGCCCACACGTTTCCCTTCGAGTCTTCGTAAAGCGACCAGACAAGCGAAGTTATCCGGGGTACCGGTTTTAACTCTGCCTCGCCGCTACTTCGTTGCAGTAATCCACGATTTGTACCTACCCAGACTGTTCCCGATCTATCTTGCAAAACGGCATAAATTGGATCGGCAGATCCTTTCGGAAGGCTATGAAAAGACTGCATCCGTCCCCTATCAAGATGAGCAAACCCACTCTCTGTTGCCAACCAGACGCTGTGATCGGGTGCGAACGTGATACCGAAAACGTAATTCGATCCTCGGTCACCATTCGGAGTGTAAAGAGCCGTTCGATTGCGGTCCCATTTGCCGACACCCTGGTTGCTCGCCAACCAAACCGCACCGGTGGAATCCTCTGCTATCGAGTTGATTGACGTATCTGCAAGTGCTTTCGGCATCTGCAAGGTTTGCAGTAATGGATAAGAAATGCGATAAAGACCGCCGATATCGTCGCATCCAAACCACACTCCTCCATCCACTTCCGGCAGCAAAGCATAGACCGGGCACGTTGCTTTTCCTAGGCGCTGAATCCGATTACCGCTTAACTTTGCCAAGCCTGTTCTGGTGCCGATCCAGAGGTCCTCGCCGGCCGGTGCTAGCACTTTGAGGAAGTTATCAGGCAGTCCGTCTTTGGTTGTCCACAAACGCCATTGATCGCCCTCGATTCTCAACAACCCGTGTTCCGTGGCGGCGAAGACAGTGCCGTTTGTTGTAACCGCCAAATCCGAGATGCTTGCGGAAGGAAATGGTTTTCGGGGGCGATACGGCTTGACTTGGCCGTTTTGCAATCGGAACAGTCCACTGCTCGTTCCGATCCACAGCACTCCGTCCGGAGACTTCGCAAGGCCGTAAATCGCCGTGCTGGTAAGCACTCCCGAACCGACTTCGGTAAGCGCGTCGGCTTGAAAGTGATACAAACGACCGTTGAGAGTCGCCACCCACGCTTCGTCGCCGCCCACCGGGAGAATCATTGAAACTTGCAGGCCCGTTTGCACTTCGGATCGCGTAAACGTTCGAACCCGGTTGCGCTGGATTGTCGCAAAGCCGGCGCCGAAGATTCCCACGTAAATGCGTCCATCTGGCCCGGAAGTCAGGTAAGTGATGTCCTTTTTCGGAAGAGGTTGCGTAAACGGATCGAAGCGAGCACCGTCGAAACGAACCAGTCCTTCTGTGGTTGCGATCCAGATAAGGCCATCGGAGCCTCGAGCTATGCCGGAGATGCTGGAACTGGGAAGCCCATCAGCCGTTGTCCACTTCTTGTCAATCCAGGTGGTGGGCGAGGCGCATTGAAGCGGAGCGACCCAAAGCCAAGTGAACCATGCAATGGCGCTGCTTGCAATTTCGGGCGCCCAACTGTTGCTGCTGTTCCGGCAAAGCATCAGGCCAGTGCCTCGCACCGCTTCCACTTGCTGGCGGAAACGGCTGAAGCGCTAGGTCCTTTGTTGCTGCAAAACACGCTGCCATTATCCGTCGTCTGAGTGCAAACGGTTTTATCGCCGATTTGAAATGGAGCTATAAGGTTGACATTTGCTACGATCGCGCCTTCAGGTCACAACAATCCGGTTTGGGGAGCGTAGTACTGAGGTTTTACTAGGACCCTGTCTATCGCTTTAGGCTAGTTGTTCGATTGGAATGGGACTTCACTTTTCGACGCCGTCCGGCTGATTGCCTTTGACGAAAGAAACATTTCAAGGAGTGAAAAGCAAAACTATTACAAAGGAAAGAATCAAACTGGCGGTGAGGGTGGGATTCGAACCCCTGCGCGCCGTTTGGAATGTGTAACTTACACATTCTACGTTGCCACGAGTGCCATCGCTGCCGTCGCGCATTGCCCGATATTGCCCGACGGGTTCGCAACAGGAAGCGTGAACTTGTAGCCGTAAATCTTCCGAATCAGAAGGGCTAGTCTGTCGCCAGGGAGTTACTGGCTACAAATGGACCGGATTCAATTAGGGCGGCGATTGCTGAAACCTCTAGCTCGAAAGCATCTCGACATGCGAAATCAATGCTGTGACTCTCTTCCTGTTTACTTCCTTTTGTTGTTAGAAGCCTTACTAAGGAACAGCAATCGGTTTCACACGTCGTTTTGTTGCCTGCTCAAACGAATAAGCCATCTTAAGCAGATCCGGTTCGCTGCAACTCATACCGGTAAAACTCACTCCGAAGGGTGCCGGTTTCGGATCGAAGCCTGCCGGAAATGCCCCGCCTTGCGTGTTTGGAACAAAGCCAAAAGGCACGATGACCGTCGGATAGCCTGGCTTGGCAGCGATGGACGCGCCACTTGCTCCGGGAAACAAAATAGCATCTAAATGCTGCGATTTCATTACCGCATCAATGCCATTCGTACCCGCCATCTCTAAATCCTTTTTCCGGTCCGCTTCGTAGCGCGCCTTATCTGCTTGAAGGTTCATCTCGTCCGAGATATCAAGCTGCGACTGGCCGTACCGAATCGCGCCCGCGTTGGTATGCGTGATATTCCATTCGCGCAGTTCCGTCAGACTCTTTACCGGTGCGGAAGGACCTAATGTTTCGAGCCAAGTATTGAAGTCTCTCTTCATCCCATACTTCAAAACAACTGAGCAGTTCGCATCTTTTCCTCGTGCGTTAGCTAAACCGGAACACTGGCTCCAGAGTAAGAAGTTCTTATCCGGATCCGTCTCGACGATACTCGGGATGTCAGCGGGATCGACAATAACAGCGCCCTGCAGTTTCAAAATCTCAATCGCTTCCGTCATCAAGCGCTTCTGCTCCGGAGTTAGTCCACTGGATCCGAAACCACCTCCACCGCCTCTGCGGCCCGCGCCAGCCGTTTCCGGAGGAGCGCCAAAGCGTTTCGGCGGAGTTACCGCGTCATAGTAAAAAGCGCGCGGGATGCCTATGCGCATTCCTTTCAAACCATCTGCTTTGAGGAACTGAGTGTAGTCGCGACCTGCGGGAGGCTGGCATTTGGTGGTTGCGGAATCATGTGAGTCGGGACTTGCACCCTCAAGAGCTCCGAGCATAATTGCCGCGTCTGTCACCGTCTTTGCCATTGGACCTGCGGTGTCCTGGTCTGCGGTAATCGGGATCACTCCATAACGGCTGATTCGTCAGATAGTTGGCTTTACGGCGGCCAACATATTTTGGTTGGAGGGACTGAGAATTGAACCGGACGTTTCGCTTCCTACATTTCCGGCCCAAAAGTTGGCGGCAGTGCCGACACCGGAACTGGACCCTCCGGTAGTCAAAACCGGACGGCCATCGTCCGAGCCTTCGCGTGGATCTCGCCGCGGATCGTACGGGTTATAGCCGAACCCGCGAACCGCGTTGTAGTTCCCCGGCATTGGCGTGGGACCGCCGGCAACCCAGTTTGCAAGTTCCGACAAGCCGGTCTTTGCAATGATCACTGCACCGGCATCGCGAAGATTCTTCACAAGCGTTGCATCGTAGGGAGGAACGTAGCCTGTAAAGGCCAACGCTCCACCTGTCGTCACAATGTCGTGAGTCAACACGTTGTCTTTGAGCGCAATCGGGATCCCTTGCAGTGATCCGCGAGAACGGCCTTGAGCCAATTCTCGGTCTCGCTCGTCCGCCTCGGCTAGCACGTTGGGATTTACCGTAATAACGCAGTGCAGTTTGTCCTCATACATACCGATGCGTGCCAAGTAAGCGAGTACCAGTTCACGGGAGGTGACCCGGTGTTCTTTTAGCGCCTGCTGCATTTGCGGAATAGTCGCCTCAACAACATCAAACGGTGCCTTAGCCGCTTGAAGAGTGAAGGCAAGGACCAGAGCTAATAGAAGGTAACGCATTTTTAAAATACAAGCCTCAGAGCAAACTGGATTTGCCGCGAACTAGCGCGCGTGTCTTGTACCCCCGCGGACGTAATTTTTCCGAACGTGGAACTGGTATCGGTCACGTTGGGATTATCGAAATTCGGATGGTTGAAGAGATTGAAAAACTCCGCGCGGAACTGAAGGTAGCGCGCCTCTCTTCCAAGTGAAAAGCGCTTAAGAAGAGCCGCGTCAAAGTCGTGGGTTGGCGCGCCGATAATGATGTTGCGTCCAGCAGTGCCGTATCGGCCAAGAAAATTATTGCTAAAGCAGGCCGTATTAAACCACTTTGCCGGGTCGTGCGGGTAATCGTTCGGGTTGCACGTTAGATCAGGCCGCGTACCGGTTTGCGTGCCCGAAAGTTGCAAGCCAGTAGTCGGATCGAGAGGGTTTCCGGATTGGATTGTAACAATCCCATTCGTCTGCCAACCACCCAAGAGAGCGTTGACAATGGTGGGAGCGGACCCGCCGAAGCTTCTACCGTGTCCATAGGGAACGTCATACGTGTAGCTGGCCGTGAACCGATTGCGCGTGTCGAACGTGGAGAGCCCGCGCTCAAGATGGAAGTTTGTGACGTCGACTACCGACCCGTTCCACAGCGAAGCGTCATCAATCGACTTGGAACGCGTGTAGCCGACTAAGAAACTGAGCCCTTGAGAAAAGCGCTTTTCTGCGCTCAGTTGCAAGGCATTATAGTTCGACGATGCGCTAGCTGAGCGAACGTTAATCGACGCAAACGTTGGGTACTTGCGAAGCGCTTGAGTGAAAGAAGCGGTTGGGGCCGGCTCGTTCGCGTCGTATGCTCTGTCCAGGTGAGTGCCTTTGGAACCAACATAACCGGCGGTTACTCCTAAAGAACCCGCAAACTGATGTTGAATATTGAAGTTGTACTGCTGCACGTACCCATCGCGAAACGGATTTTCCACCCAGGAAGTACTCGGGATGGCTGGGCCGCCGGACGATCCGCCGTATGGATTTGCCAAGCTAATGTTTGGTACGCCGTTTGTGCTCTGGCTAAACGTATAGCCGGTAAGGAACGGCGCAGTCAACGCGGAGTTCAAGATTACGTTCAATAGCTTCACGTCCCAGAACAAACCGTAGCCGCCTCGAATAACCGTCTTTGGTCCAAAGGGAGTGTATGCGAAACCGAAGCGAGGAGAAAACTCTTTCTTCGAGGCATCGTAGATGTTCTGTTTCGCCGTTGTGGAGGTCCGAATATAAGGCAGCGGAGTGCTGTTTGGAAAAGTCGGATCGAATGTCGCTAGATGGTTGTATTTATCGATAGTCGGGGCGTTGTACTCCCAACGAACTCCAATGTTGATTGTCAGGTTCGGTCTTAATCGAAAGTCGTCCTGCGCAAACAAATTTGTTGAAGTTTGTCTCAAGCCGGCAACCGTACTTGCATTGAGGCCGGCAAACGATCGACTAACATTAGCTGTATTGACATCGCCCAGCAACAGGTCGGCAATCGCGTTGCCCGTCCCCGAGACTGCGTTCACCACGCCTGCGGACGAAACTGAGGCCTGCGCTGTGTAGAAGGGCGTGAAATTCAACGTCCCGCGTGCGCTGGAATCGAAAAGGAAGTTTTCCCCGAACCGACGAATTTCCAAACCGAATTTCAGGTTATGCCGGCCGCTGGTTTTGGAAAGTGAATCCGCCCACTCAAAAGTATTGTCGTGTCGATCCTGAGGGAGATTCGTCGCTTCCCCAAGACGGTCGTAACCGGTCGCGGTAACAATCGGCACACCAAAATCCTGAGGGTTGCGGGAGGTGCCCGCGATACCGAGTTTCGTTGAAACATCGTTCCCCAGGTTTTGCTGGAAGATACCGCCTCGAACGCGTGTAAAGGATGTTCGTGCTTCATTCACCATGGTTGGCGTAATCAACCAGATATAATCGAGAACTACCTGTTGACCGCCGTTCAAAGTGTTGCACCCGAAACCAGGAACGGTGTTGGACCCGGCACAAAAAGCGTCAAACGTATCGAATCGATTTTCTTTACTGAAACTGTAACGGCCGAACAACGAGTGGTTATCGTTGAAGCGATGATCGACACGCACGGTGAACTGATTAAAATCGTCGACCTTTGTCGGGCTAGAAGTATACAAACCGTTCGCGGAGGAAGTGCCAGGAGTGTTTGGGTCGGGATACAGGTTGACCACCGCTTGTCCTGCGGCTGTAATCCTGCCCGTTGGAATAATATTGCCAGGAAACGGATCACGCACCAGCACTCCATTGACGGAGTGGAGAGAGTTCGGGTCATAGATGATGACCGGCAAAGCAGAAAAATCACCGCGCTTCATGGCCGCCGTCGGCTCCGTCGCAACTTTGGTAATGCCCTGTCTGATCCTGTTGCCTTCGTAGTTCCCGAAGAAGAATGTCTTGTTTTTCTTGATCGGCCCACCTACGGAAGCGCCGAATTGGTTTCTCCGGTACTCCGGAATCGGACCAGGCCGGTCAAAGAAGTTTTTCGCGTCTAATGCATCGTTGCGGAGATATTCGTACAGCACGCCGTGAAATTCGTTCGTGCCTGCCTTGGTTGCCACGTTCACTTGCGCGCCTGGGCTTCGGCCAAATTCCGCGGAGTAGGTGCTGGTCTGCACCTTGAACTCTTGAATCGCTTCAGTTGAAATTGCAACGGCGTATTGATTGATGGCAAGATCGTTGTTGTCCATACCGTCCAGCAGAAAATTGTTCGCTTGTTCGCGAACTCCATTCACTGAAATGGACCCGCCTTGCGTTTGGTTTTGCGATCCCTTAACTCCCTGATTCACACCCGGAACCAGCAGGTTGAGTTGCAGGAAATTCCGGCCATTTAGAGGCAATTCCGTAACTTTCTTGTTGTCCACCACGTTGCCGACTGTCGAGGAGTCCGTGCTGATGATGGGCGATGTTGCTTCGACAGCTACGGTGTCAGTGACCTGGCCGACGTCAAGTGTGAAGTCGATTCGCAGCCGGTCATCCACACGCAGCTCAATGCCGGTACGCTCCGTCTTCTTGAAGCCTGCCTGTTCCGCGGTAACGACATAAGGGCCGACCGGCAATTGAGGAATCGAGTATTCCCCTTTGTCATCGGTGACTTCCGTCCGTGTCAGACCGGTAGCAGCCTGACGTGCAGTGATAGTCGCTTTTGCGACTACAGCTCCTGAAGAGTCGGTGACGGTACCAAGAATTGTTCCGCGCACTGATTGTGAGAACGCGGAAGGAATAAGAAATAGAAAAACAAAGAAAAGGACGTGTATTCGTCTCACGAACAAACCACCTGAAGATTGGAAGTATGCCGCGGTTTAGTTCACACGAGGAAACTAGGCCGGAACGAGGGACGACACCTGATTTGCAAAGTATCGCATACCGGTTCTCGACAACAGCCGCAGCAGGCTGCCTTCCTAACTGACACTGTTTAGCCGCTGTCCCCATCCACCACCTTGCGACGCTATAGTGTCTAGAAAGTGAAACATCTCCGTAGCCTCTCTCTCGCTGTTTGTTTGCTCACGGTAGTCCCACGTCTCACACCGCAAACCGCTGTCACTAGCCGAGTCAATTTGAATGACGCCTTCGCTGCCGGTTGGATGCTGGCGGATACCAATGGCGATGGAATCATCGACGCTGTCGTGGGTAAGGTTGTCGTGCCAACGAACCCATCCGCCGCGGTAAACACGGCTGCTGCGGAGATCGCGGCGCGTATCGGTTACGCCAGCACGGGCTTAACTCCTCCACTAGTAATCGGCGCTGCTGACGACCGCAACAACGGACCGCGCATCTGGATCAGTGCCGCCGCCGCTCCCGCGAAGTATGCCACCCAAGTTGGCCTGCTAGCCAATCGCTTACAGCAAAGTGAAGGAGGCTTTTTCGAATTGGACGGCAATATTGTGGTGCTGGGCCAAAGCGACGCGGGACTTCTCGCAGCGGCTGAAGCGTATGCGGCTCATGCTCCGTTCCTTTGGAAAGCGCCGGGCGAGAAAATAGCTGCAATTACGGAGCTGGTGAAGAGCAACGCCACGCTTGAAGGATTGGCTTACCGCAGCGGGTTCATCGGTATCAACCGCGCATTCCTTCGAAGCGATTCTCCCATTGCAGCCACGGTCCTAGAAGCCGCCCTGAAAACCTCCCGCCTGGATCAGGTACATGAACTTGCCGTGATTGCGAAAGACGGAAGCAGTGTGTCTTATGCAACCGACAAGCCGATGGCCGCGATGCCCCCGGCCACTCCTCCTCCTGCCACCGACGCCGCTGCTGCGGAAGCAACTCCGGCTCGCCTGGATCTGGCCACGCTTTACACCATGCGTGGGTTATTTCGAGGAACGCCTAAGATGCCGATTCCTTCCAATTTGGATTCGCAACTGTATATCCCGGCAGGTAAAGCTGGAATCGAAATGGCAAATCT
>CAXSIG010000069.1:9454-13807 GCA_964237255.1 uncultured Bryobacteraceae bacterium | reverse complement strand
GCACAATGGCCGCGAATCACAGCGGCCTCAACGTGAAGACGCTTCGGAACCTTTTGTTGGCCTGGGTGCTCACATTGCCCGTCTGCGTGCTGCTGGGCGCGGGTACGTTTGCCGCGGGTCTCGTAATTGTTTTCAACGTCCTTGGATTGAAATAGTACAACTCTGGCAGTCTTCGTGCATCTGGTTGGCCCATGAATCTGACGCCCGGCGGCGATAACCCCGATGTCGAAGATCGACGCGATGAAGGAGGCGGCGGTGGCTACGGTTTCGGCGGTGGCGGTTTCGGTGGCGGAGGTTTTGGAGGAATCCATCTCGGCATCGGCGGAACGCTGATTCTGTTAGTCCTTAGCTTTTTGTTTAAAACCAATTTGTTTCAATTTCTCGGCGGCGGAGGCGGTCCTGTTAATGAACCCGCGCGTATAGAGAGCCGGGCTCCCAATAGCTCTCGGAATCTGTCGGAACAGCCCAAGGTTCAGTTTGTGAAAGACGTTCTTGGAAACATTCAGGACACGTGGGACAAACAACTGCCGGAACAAACCAAGCGGCCTTACCGTCATGCGAAACTGGATCTCTTCCGGGATGAAATTCAATCCGGATGCGGAATGGCACAGTCGGCAACTGGCCCGTTCTATTGTCCGGAGGATGAGAAAGTCTATCTCGATCTTGGGTTTTTCGATGAATTAAAGGGTCGATTTGGAGCGCCGGGAGATTTTGCACAGGCGTATGTGATCGCTCATGAAGTAGGGCACCATGTTCAGAAGATTTTGGGAATTGAAGGACAGGTACAACAAGCGGAGCAACGGAACCCCGCGATGCAGAATCAGTATTCCGTCGGATTAGAATTGCAAGCCGACTGTTTTGCGGGTGTTTGGGCCAATCACACGGTAAACCCGGATCTTATTAACCAGAGTGATATCAGTGATGGACTGCGCGCGGCCGCGGCAGTGGGAGATGACCGCTTACAAAAGATGGCTAGGGGACGGGTGAGCCCGGAAACTTTTACTCACGGTAGTTCCGCGCAACGCCAGAAGTGGTTCAACACCGGATACACGCAGGGTACGATCGAAGCTTGTAATACATTCGCCAGTCGCTAGTCGTGAAGGAACCATGGAATCGTGATTACCACGATTCGTTTTTGTCCCTGCCATAAGAGAAGCGCACGAAGCATCTCGCTCCGCTGATTATGGAGTAGCTGATGCCACCAATGTCGCTCCACGAGTTCCGGAACCAGAACCGCAATCTGCCGGTCAGGATTATCCCTTTCGATCTTCACGACGTGATCGACAATCGGCGACATCACGAATCGGTAGGGCGATGTAATCGTAACCAGTTCGGGAGGTGTAAGACCGGAGTGGAGAGCAGGTTGGGTAACGAACTCGTTCCATTTCTTGCGTAGATCCTCGGTGTCTTCGCACTGCACGTGAACGGCTTGCACTTGCTTTGTCATCGACATGGCAAAGCGGATTGCTTTTTCTGCGATACGGTTCCACTGCTCCAAAGGAAGCACTACGATTGGTTCCTGGATCGGACCCAACTCCGCGGTCGCGATGACCTTCTGCGTTTCGCGCCGGACAAACGCATAATGCCGGCGAACTCCCGACATCAGGACAATCAGAGCGGGAATCAGAAGGAGCACTACCCAAGCTCCCTCCGTGAACTTCGCAACCAACACAATGACCGCGGTTATGCCGGTGGCCGTCGCCCCAATGGCGTTGATAGCCATGCTCCTCTTGGATCCGGCGCCTCCCGTTTTACGCCAATGCACCACCATGCCGGCCTGACTTGCGGTGAAGGAGAGCAGCGCTCCTATCGCGAATAAGGGGATTAGTCGGTCCGTTACACCGCCAAAGATGACGAGCAGGATGCCGGAGAGTATCGTCAGCAGGTAGACGCCTTGTGAGTACACCAGTCGACGTCCGCGCAAGCGAAAAAAATTGGGGAGATATCCGTTCTGGGCGACTACTTTGGCCAAGCGGGGAAAGCCTGCAAACGCCGTGTTAGCGGAAAGCGCAAGGACAATAAGAATCGCACCGATGGTTATGTAATAGAACCATCCCTTCCCAGCGATGGCTGCAATAAGTTGTGAGAGTACGCTTTGGTAATTGCTACCGCCCGGCTCAGTCGCGCCCACCTGGTAGACACGACAGAGATAGGCGATCCCGGCGAGGAGCGAAGCCAGAATAGCGACGATGAGAGTCAGCGTGCGCTTGGCAGTCTGCGAGACAGGTTCACGAAAACTATTGACACCGTTGCTGACCGCCTCAACGCCCGTCATAGCGGTACAGCCGCTGGCAAATGCCTTGACCAGAAACCACGTGAATGCTGCGCTATTGGTTGCCGCTAGCCTCGCCGGCGCGATGACCGCTTCTACATGGCCGCCGTGAGTCAAGGCTTGAAACAATCCCCAAAGAACGGCGCTCCCAAGCGTGAGCACGAAGACGTAAGTCGGCATCATGAAGATCACGCCGGCTTCGCGTACACCTCGCAAATTCAAGACTGTTAATACGGCAAGAACGACCAAACAAAGGGCGAGTGTATGTGGTTGCAGTTTCGGGACAGCGGAAACCAGCGCGCCGATTCCAGCCGAGATTCCAACGGCAACTACCAGAATGTAATCGACGATTAAAGACGCCGCGGCAAACAGTCCAACACGGGCCCCCAGATTCTCGGAAGCCACTGTATACGAACCACCCCCGCCCGGATAAGCGTCAATGGTCTGGCGGTAGGAGAAATAAACGATTGCGAGGAGAAGGATGATCAGGCCGCTAATTGGCACGATGTAGCTAAGTCCGGCGGCTCCAAGCGGAAGGAGAATTGTGAGGGCGGCTTCCGGGCCATAGGCGGCGGATCCTAAAGCATCCAGGCCAAAGATTGGAACCCCTGCAGCTACGCCGATTTTTTCTCGCGAATCGGCGTCGCTCGGAAGTGGACGTCCGAAAAGAACGTCAAGAATGGCCATCCACCCTAGTTTAGGATGGCCATTCTATAGCCTTACCAGCGTCTATAATAGCCACGACCGTAGAAGTAGCCGGGGCGCGAGTAAAAGTTGAAATCGAAGTAGGGATAAGGTGCAGCGTAGGAGTAAGGAGACGCAGCGTACGGAGTGGCTGCATACGGGTAACCCTGACGACCGCCAGGCCCTTGTGCCATCTGGGGCCGGTTGTAATCATATGGCGAACCTGGTTGGAAAGCGGCCGAAGCTTGGGAGTAAACATGAATCGGGGATTCGACACGGAACGTCAGAACTTGTTCCGGGAATAGGACAGTATCGCGACCGCGCGATGCGAGAACACCGGTTGTGCCAACCGCCGCACCGGCCAAAGCACCGATCCCGGCTCCCCAACCACCGCCGGCAGCCGCGCCAATCACCGCCCCAAGCCCCGTAGTAACGCCAATAGCGCCCACGTCATTGCCGACCAAAGTATCGCCACGGCGTTGAATCAATTGCGTTTTCACCGGAACTTGCTGTCCATCAACCAAACCGATTTCAGTTAATTCGACGCCCAGACTGGAGGTGCCCTTTACTCGACCGGCCCGTGCGACATCAACAACTCGTCCCTGGACCAGTTGTCCCGTTCGTGCGACAACCAAACCGTTGATCACGATGGGTTGCGCGAGCGTTGCAGTGAAAGCATCACCCGGCTGTGAATGACTGCTGGACAGGGGTTCGTTGACACGGGCTGTAATCCAGGAACCAGCCGCGAGAGTCAAATCTACCGGGCCTTGCATAGCGGGAGCCTGCGGAACCGGTCCTAATCGATAATTCGGTTGGGGTGCGTTCTGCGGGATACCTTGGGGTGCCGCCGGATCGATGTACGGAGCCGCTTGAGCGGGTTGGGAATTGTTGTCACCAAAGCGCCGCCAGCCGGGGGCCGCATCTTGAGCCATGAGCGAAACACCTACGCAGAATAGGTAAAGCGGTTTCATGCACGCAGTAATTGCACGCAGCGAACCAAACGCTAACTGATTGATATTGCACTACGTTACTCTGAATAGAGATGGTTCGATTTCGGCACTCTGGTGCTTTTGGGCCACTTAAGGCAGCATGATTACGGACTTGGTGCAGATACGGACCCTCGGAGAAAAGAAGCGCGAGGAGAACCTTAAGTTTCGAAAGCATTTGAAGTCGCGTGACCATTCGGACCGTATTCTTAGAAAGATCGCGGAGCAGGTAGAGGACAAGATCGATTGCACGACTTGTGCGGAATGCTGCCGGGTAGCGACGGCAAAGCTGGCCGAGCGCGATATCGAGAGGCTCTCCTCATCCATGCGTCTCAAGCGCGCGCAATTCCTTGAGAAATACACCGTCCAGGACGAAGAGGAGGGAACCATTCTCCTTAGAACCGATGCTGG
>CAXSIG010000069.1:7194-9433 GCA_964237255.1 uncultured Bryobacteraceae bacterium | reverse complement strand
ACGAAGACAGGCCCGATGCTTGCCGGCGATTTCCTCATGTAGTTCGGGGCGAGGGCTCAATTGCGAGCCGCATGTGGCAATTCGCCGACCGGGCGTCATACTGCCCCATCGTCTACAACTCGCTTGAGGAGTTTAAGGTCGAAACTAAATTCAAAGGCTAGACTGAAAGATTGGCGCACGAGCAGAAATTCAACGAGCTGGTAAGTCTGATGTCGCGGCTTCGTGGCGAAGGTGGATGTCCCTGGGATAGAGAACAGACGTTTCAGACGATCAAGCCTTACCTTTTACAAGAGACGTATGAGGTCTTGGACGCCATAGACCGCGAGGATTGGCACGAACTGTCTTACGAACTCGGCGACCTGCTTCTTCAAGTGGTGTTCTTCGCGCAGATGGCTGCGGAAGCCGGGCACTTCGATGTCGGTGACGCGTTGAGCGCCATCAACGATAAGCTGATTCGGCGGCACCCCCACATCTTCGGATCGGAAACGGCACTCACCGGGGATGATGTAAAGAAGCGCTGGGAAGAAATCAAAAACAAAGAGAAGAATCGCCCTGCGACTTTGTTGGACGCTGTTCCACGTGCCCTGCCGGCACTTGTGGAAGCGGAGCAGATCTCATCGCGCGCGGCTGGCAAAGGGTTTGATTGGAAGCGAAGCGACGATGTTTTGAATAAGCTGCACGAGGAACTTCGGGAATTGGCCGAAGCGCAGTCCGATCAGGAGAGAGAGGGCGAACTCGGCGACCTTTTGTTCACCGTGGTGAACCTGGCGCGTCACATGAAGATCGATCCGGAGCAGGCGTTGCGCCGAACGAATGCCAAGTTTCGGAAGCGTTTCGCACACGTCGAGACGCAGGTTGCGGGAAATTGGGAAGCGACTCCGCTCGAAGAAATGGAACGATTTTGGCAACAGGCGAAACAGTAATCGGATTGCGAGCCCTCGCTGCTCCTGAGGAGATGCGAGAGGCTGTCGCGCTTCAGAAGGCGATCTGGGGATTCGAGGACGTCGAGCTACTTCCCGTAAGATTGTTCATTGTCGCGACCAAGATCGGCGGACAGGTGTTCGGTGCATACGACGGCAAGCGGATGGTGGGCTTCAGCCTGGCAATTCCCGGCGTTAAGCCCGGAGCGCGCTCTTATCTACACAGTCATATGGTGGGCGTGGAGCAGAAGTATCGCAACTTCGGCGTCGGCCGGATGCTGAAGCTTCGCCAGCGCGAAGAGGCGATATCACGCAACCTGGACCTGATGGAGTGGACCTTCGACCCACTGGAAGTGAAGAACGCGTACTTCAATATCGAGAGGCTAGGGGCCATTGTCCGGCGTTTCACTCGCAATCAGTATGGAATGACATCCAGCCATCTGCATCGGGGGTTGCCGACGGACCGCTGTACGGCGGAATGGATGATCCAAGCGGACCGTGTGGAGCGGGTTTTAAATGGCGAATCGGCGCCGCGGCTTCCGGTGGTGACGCGCATCGCCGTTCCGCTGAATTTAGAGCTTGCCCACAAAGAACAGGCTCGCGTCAGCGACGCATTTTCCGAGCACCTTGGCCGGGGACTCGCCGTTACCGGGTTCGAGCGCGGCGAAGCGGAAGGGACTTACCTGTTAACAGAATGGCCATAAAAATCGAGCGCGTACTGCTGCACCAGATCGCGCTGCCGTTAGTGCATTTTTTCGAAACGAGCTTCGGCAGAACCTATAAGCGCGACATCATCTTGGTAGAGGTGCAAGGGGGTGGAATATCCGGCTGGGGTGAAGTTACCGCCGGCGAGAACCCTTTCTACAACGAAGAGTGGACCGATTCGGCTTGGCCGATTGTGCGCGACTATGCGGCGCCTCGGGTGATCGGACAAACGCTCGACTCGGCAAACGATGTCGCTCCGCTGACCGCGCATATCCGTGGGCATAACATGGCGCGCGGCGGTTTGGAAGCGGCGGTGTGGGACCTGGAAGCGCGGCAGTTACGAAATCCCATGCGGCGTTTCGATTGGCATCCAAGACTCCGCAGAGCAGTTGCTGGAGAAGATCGCAACCGAATTGGGGGCCGGTTATCAGCGCATCAAGATGAAGATCAAGCCGGGCTGGGATATCGACGTGGTTCGCCGCGTGCGTGAGCGATTTCCCGCCATCCGGCTGATGGTGGACGCGAACTCCGCGTTCACGCTTGCGGATGCGCTCTTATTAAAGCGCATGGACGAATTTCATCTCATGATGATTGAGCAGCCGCTCGCGCACGAT
>CAXSIG010000069.1:0-7184 GCA_964237255.1 uncultured Bryobacteraceae bacterium | reverse complement strand
GACAACTCGAAACGCCCATCTGCCTGGATGAATGTCTGCGTTCGGCACACCAAACCGAGCAGGCACTCGCCATGGGCGCAGGACGGATTGTGAATATCAAGCTGGGCCGTGTCGGCGGCTTTCGGGAAGCAAAGCTGGTCCACGATGTCGCACAAAAGCACAGCGTTCCCGTGTGGTGCGGCGGCATGCTGGAGGCGGGCATTGGGCGCGCGCACAACATTGCACTGGCAACTCTGCCGAACTTCGTCCTTCCTGGCGACGTTTCGGCCAGTTCACGCTACTGGGCACGCGACATCATTGAACCGGCGGTTACGGTGACGGACCGCGGGATTATTGTGGTCCGCGATGAGCCGGGGTTCGGCTACGACATCGATCACGACTACCTGACGCATGTCACCGTGCGCGAGGAAGCGGTGGTTTGACGCTGTACTTCTTAATCGCGCTCATGGTGCTGCTGTGGAGCGGCAATTACATCGTCGCGAAAATTGCGTTGCGCGAAGTACCTCCGTTGTTGTTGAGGGGCGTCCGATTCTTAAGGGCGGGCGCCATCATCTTGCCGATCTACTTCGCTCGGACACGTATGGTGCTGACGAAGCGGGATATGGTTCGGCTGGTGATGCTAGGAGTCTTCGGCGTCGCGCTGAACCAGTTGTTATTCATCGTCGGGATTTCGCGAACCACCGTGGCGCACACCGGCTTACTCATCGCCCTGATTCCGGTTTTGGTGCTGCTGATTGCGAGCCTCCTGGGCATGGAGAAGATCATCACAACCAAGGTGGTCGGTATGGGACTGGCGATTGCGGGTGTCGCGATCCTGCAATCCGCGCGTGGAGGCAATCCGAACGCGGTTGGCGACGCCTTCGTATTCCTCGCCGCAATTGTTTTCGCAGTCTTTACAGTAATGGGCAAGAAGACGGTTGCGAAGGTGGATCCGATCACGGTAAATACATTCGGATATGTTGGCGCGGCGTTGGTGCTCTTGCCGGTTACCGTGTGGCAATCGCGCACGATGCCGATTACCGGGTTCTCATCCACTGTTTGGCTGTGTCTGCTTTACATGGCCGCGTTTTCGAGCGTGCTTTGTTATGTCATCTACTATGCCGCCATGCAGCGGATGCCGGCGTCGCGGGTGTCCGCACTTTCTTATTGCCAGCCGGTTCTCGCATCGCTGATGGCGGTCGCTTGGTTAGGCGAGCAGATTACGGTCCCCCTGGTGGCAGGTGGTTCCGTGATCGCGGCAGGAGTGCTCCTTACGGAGCGCGGTTGAAGGTCGCTGTCGTGACCGGCGCCAGCAAGCGCATCGGGCTGGCGATTGCGGATCGGTTGGACGGGGAGGGCTGGACTGTTGCCCGTCACAGTCAGTCCCACGGCGAGTTCGCGGCCAATCTGGAAAACGTTGGGGAAATCGAAAGGCTGTTTGAAACGGTGCACCGGAAGTTCGGGCGTATCGACGCCGTGGTGAATAACGCAGCGCGATTCACCAAATTCGACCCGCTGACAATCACGGAAGCGGATTGGGACTACATTCACTCCGTAAACCTAAAGGCAGTTTTCTTTTGCTGCCAACAGGCGGCGAAGCGCATGGAACAGGGTGGACGGATCGTAAATCTAAGTTCGCTTGGGGGATTGCGCCCGTGGGCCGAGCATGCGCATTACTGTGCTTCGAAAGCAGGAGTGATCATGTTGACCAAAGCATTGGCAAAGGCGTGGGCACCGGGGATAACTGTAAACAGCGTTGCCCCGGGAGCGATTCCGTTTGAATCGCATGCTCCGGAAATCGAAGCGATCATTCAACAGGTTCCCGCAGGTCGCGGCGGCCAAGGCGATGAAGTGGCAAGGGCCGTCAGTTTTTTTCTGACGGCCCCCGACTACATCACCGGCCAGGTATTATCCGTGGCGGGTGGACTAGGACTTTAGAAGATTGCCAAGAGCGTGCCCGGGACTTCTTCCGTAAGAACACCGCCACCACCGCCCGCCGGGACCAACTGCGCCTCGGGCGCGTCGACAGCGGGAGTTTCGGCGGGGGCGCCGCCTACCGGGCGATAGAAAATTCCGGTCTCGCCGAGATAGACTTCCAAATCTCCCGGTCTCGGAAGAGCGCCTTGAATCAGCGCCTCGGACAGTGGATCTTCGATATATTTCTGCAGCGCGCGACGCAACGGACGGGCGCCATAACTCCGGTCTGACGCGGTCTTCTCCAGTATGTAGCGCGATGCTTCCGTCGTTAGCCGAATCTTGATCTGTTTCGCCACCAGATTGTGGTTGATCTGCTCGACCAAGAGATCGATAATCCGGATCAGGTCGTCATCGGTGAGAGAAGTGAAGAGAATAATGTCGTCCAACCGGTTTAGGAATTCCGGATTGAATGCACGCTTCACCTCGCCTTTCACCATTTCTTCCAGCTTGCCGGGGATGCCTTCAATGGCGGGAGCCTGGAAGCCCAGATGTCCCTTTTTCTCAAGAAAACGAGCTCCAAGGTTCGAGGTCATGATGATAATAGAGTTCTTGAAGTCGACCGTGTTGCCGAGGCCATCGGTAAGTTGGCCATCTTCGAAAACCTGGAGCAGGATGTTGAAAATATCCGGATGTGCCTTCTCAATTTCATCGAGCAGGATGATGCTGTACGGATTCCGTTTCACGCGCTCGGTCAACTGACCGCCTTCTTCGTAACCGACGTATCCGGGAGGCGAACCAATCAACTTAGAGACGGAATGCTTCTCCATGAACTCCGACATATCGAACCGAATCAGGCTCTTTTCACTACCGAACAGGAAAGACGCCAGCGCGCGTGCTACTTCCGTCTTGCCAACGCCGGTCGGTCCAAGAAATAAAAACGAACCCGCTGGACGTGTGGAGGCTTTCAACCCAGCGCGAGAGCGGCGAATCGCACGTGCCAGAACCGAAATCGCCTTTTCCTGGCTGATGATGCGTTTGTGAAGTTCCTCTTCGATCCGGAGAAGCTTGGTAATCTCTTCTTCCTTGATGGAGGTCATCGGCACACCGGTCCAGCGAGCCACCACGTCTTCGATGTCGTCTTTGGTTACAACACCTGTTGACGTATCGTCAAGGTTGTACTTCTCACGCAGCTGGCGCATGTTTTCGCGCTCTTTGCGCTCTTCATCAGAATAAAAGCGCGCTTTTTCGAACTCGTGGTTCGCGATGGCGTTCTCCATGCGATGCACGATAAACTTGATGCGCTTTTGAATGTCCGCTAAATCACTCGGCAGCGTGGTAGCGCGAAGCTTCACGCGAGCCCCCGCTTCGTCGATCAGATCGATCGCTTTATCGGGTAGGAAACGATCCGGAATATAACGGCTGGAAGTAATTACCGCCGCTTCAATGGCTTCATCCGTGTAGCCCACCGCATGGAATTTTTCGTATCGATCTTTGATTCCGAACAAGACTTTGACCGCGTCGCTTTCCGATGGCGGGGGAACCTTAACGGCCTGGAATCGGCGCTCGAGCGACCTGTCCTTCTCGATCGACTTGCGAAATTCGGCGGGAGTGGTGGCGCCGATACATTGAATCTCGCCACGCGAAAGCGCAGGCTTCAGAATGTTCGCCGCATCCAGCGAGCCCTCGGCAGACCCGGCTCCCACTAAGGTATGGAGTTCGTCGATGAAGATGATGGCGTTCTGGTTTTCCATCAACTCTTTCATGATGGTTTTCAGGCGCTCTTCGAATTGGCCGCGGTACTTCGTACCAGCGACGATCAGTGAAAGATCGAGGGCCAGAATCCGCTTGTCGGCCAGGAAGCTGGGGACATCGCCCTCCGCGATGCGTTGCGCTAAGCCTTCAACGATCGCGGTCTTCCCTACCCCGGGCTCGCCGATCAGGACCGGGTTGTTCTTCGTCCGGCGGCACAGAATCTGGACAACGCGCTCCAGTTCATAATCGCGACCGATCAGCGGGTCGAGACCGTTGTCCATGGCCGCCTGAGTCAGGTCACGGCTGAATTCAGCCAGAAGGGAGCTTTCTTTAGGACGATTCGAAGACACTTTTTCCGATTGGGACCGCTGCAACTCTTCTCGAATACTGGACAACCGAAGACCGCGCTCATGCAGAATCTCGGCGGCAAAGCATTTCTCTTCCCGCAGGAGCCCCAGTAGAAGATGCTCCGTGCCAATATGCTTGTGGCTCAGGCGCTCCGCTTCTTCCGCTCCATAAGCCAGCACGCGTTTGCACTCATGGCTAAGCGGGAGGTCAACAGATGTTGAAACCTTCTCCCGAATTGTGGTGTGCCCTTCAATCTGCTTCCGAATCGATTCCACTGCGGCGTGAGAGCGCAGGAATCGATTGGCGAGTGTTTTGTCCTCCCGAAGCAAACCAAGAAGCAGGTGTTCCGTTTCTATGTATGGACTGCCAAATTGGCTTGCTTCATACCGAGCAAAGAAGATGACACGTCTCGCCTTTTCTGTATATCGCTCGAACATAAAGTGGTGGTCTCTTCTAAAGATACCTTGCGAGCCGGATCGGTTGCAAAGCTTACGACTGAGCCCAGTTGTGGTTGGTCCCGCACACTGCTTACCGTCGCGACTCCTTGGAATACGCGGGTTTTCGCCGCGGCCCCGATTTTGCAGAACGTTTACACAAGCCGCGGCAACAAACTAAAGGGCGACGGGTTTCGTCTGAGGAGAGAAGACTGAATGAAGCTAGCGGGGATCACAGGCCAGGGACTTCGATGGATTGCGGCGGGCGTGCTCATACTGTGGGCATGTGTCGTCATGGAAAACTCCATTGTGGTTCACGCCCGGCGCGATGCGGTAAGCACGCTTGTGGAATTGCAGCGAATGCGAGAAGGTCGACGCCCGGTACCGGCTGCCGCTCACCCGCTGAAGCCCTCCTGGGAAAACGCTCCGCACATCGGTTAAGCGAATAAGCGACGTGGCAGGCGATCCTCGCGAGATTCTTGACCTAGCGCCGCCAATCCCAGATTTTCGATTGCCTTACGGCGCGGATCCCCGTCAGTTCGGCGAATTGCGAGTCCCCAAAACCGGGAGCAAACATCCGGTCTGTGTCGCTTTACACGGCGGATTCTGGCGAAACGGATTCAATCTGGCGTACATGGGACACCTGTGTGAATCCCTCCGGGCGGTTGGAATTGCCACGTGGAATCTGGAATACCGTTCGGTCGGGGATGCCGGTGGCGGGTGGCCGGGAACGTGTCAAGATGTGCTGTCCGGCGTCAGTTACCTGCGGCTGATTGCGGAAACGCATCACCTGGATTTAGGACGGCTGGTTGCGTTGGGACACTCCGCTGGTGGGCATCTTGCACTCTGGACAGCAGCGAAAAGCAATCTCCAGCTAAGCGGCGTGGTTGGACTGGGCGCAGTCGCCGACCTGCGGCAAGCGTTGGATCTTAACTTGGGTCGCGGGGCGGTTCGCGAGTTTCTCAATGGCGCCGACGTTGATCAAGCCGATCCCGTGGCTTTCCTGCCACTTCGGACGAAGGTCCGATTGTTGCATGGCAAGTCCGACGACATTGTCCCGCCGAGTATTGCGGAACGCTTCGTCACCGTATCGAAAGCAGCCGGCGACGACGCTCATCTTGTTTTGCTCGAAGGCGGTCACTTCGAACCGGTAGACCCGCGAAGCAATCAGTGGATGCAGGTGCAAGCCGAAATTGCCCGCCTCTTATAGGCCTGAGTAGCCGGGAATATACCGTAGGCTAGGCGGTCCCATATGAACGTGGGCACCGGTAGCTTGATGGGCTACGGCGCCGCGAAACGCAAAGAATGGGATTCGGTTCGCCGTCAGGTAATGCCGCAGCCACACGCCTTCGGGTGAATCCGGATTCACTGGAACATCCACGCGGCCGCGATGATCGAAACCCATGGACCGATGAACTGAACTTCCTCCATCCGCACTGACCGGAAGTTTGTGAGCGAACCGGACATAAAAGGCGGCTTCTACCTTTACCCGGTCGTCGGCCGTAAACGTTCCCTTGCCGTCATACCGTTCCACCAGTTTGCGAATTTCCAGCGGCGACAGGTTAGCCAGACGCGCCATCAGGTCCGCTTCGGCAGCAGCCATTGACTCCACCTGTTTCACTAATTTGCCACGCGCGACGGCCCAATCAACATCCTTCTGAGCGCGGTCCAACTGATTGCGGGATTCCACCAACTCCACCTGCGAAATCAAACCCGCTTCCAGTTGCTTCGTTTGCTCGTCGACCGTTTTCTGTCTGCGTTCCTTACGGCGCTCGGCGGCTCGCACCGTTTCCGCAGCCTGTTCCGCCGTGACGTCCCGGCCGTACAGAGCCCGAGTGATGAGCGCCTCATCTTGCTTATCCAATAGGTCCAGTTCGGCTTTCTCTAGCCGGGAGCGCGCCACCGTACCGTTCTCCACCAATATCTTCATCTTCTCCACCTCCATGCGGGCGCGGAGTACGGAAGGATCTTCGTTGGCCAGATCGATTGCGGCCGGTTTACCTGGATCGGGGGGAGGTGGAAGCGTCTGGGCACTCGCCAAAATTGCGAAAGCAGCCGCAAGCCATCGCAAATTCGGTCTCAAAGCTCAGACTTCAGTTTACGATAAGCACACAGGTGTACGATAAGGGCGGGAGACAAGTTCTGGACCAAACCTTGACACAAGAGCAGTCCGCGCACATGCAAGCGGAGGAGGAGCCGCACTGGTTAATTGCGGTTCGAGCCGCGCAGTCGAAACAGGCGGAAGAAATCATGGTGCTGGACTTGAGCGGGGTAACTTGCTTTACCGACTACTTTGTAATCTGCACCGGCGGCAACTCGCGTCAGGTCCAAGCAATTAGCGACGAAGTGGGGCTGAAGCTAAAGGCGGTAGGAGATTTGCCGGTGAGCCTTGAGGGGTATGAAGGGGCAGAGTGGATCCTGGCCGATTATGGCGATTTTTTAGTCCATGTCTTTTCCCCGAAGTCTCGTGAGTATTACGGCTTGGAACGGCTCTGGCGCGCGGGCAAGGTCGTCGAAATTCCGGCGAGTTGAAAGTTTTCGTTTACTACATCGGCAAGCCGAAAGACGCTCACGCGAACGCGATAGCCGATGATTTTCTGCGCCGCGCCGGACATTATGCGCCGACGCAGATGCTGGAAATTAAGCCCGACAAAGCAAACCTTCCCGCCAAGCATCCGAACGCAACGCGGGTTTACCTGGATCCTGCCGGCAAATCGATGGATTCGGGAGAATTCTCCACGCTTTTCAGCAAGG
>CAXSIG010000068.1:13239-13839 GCA_964237255.1 uncultured Bryobacteraceae bacterium | reverse complement strand
CTCTTCTTACTTGGGTGTTTCGCTCGAAACCGTTCAGGAAAATTTCCGGCGGTACGAACTACTCGATCCTCAGGTTCGCTTCCTAAAAGGCTGGTTTCGGGATACGCTGCCGAACGCACCCGTTGAGCGGATCGCTGTCTTACGACTTGACGGCGATATGTACGAATCGACGATTGTCGCTTTGGAAGCGCTCTATCCCAAGCTACAGCCGGGCGGCTTCGCGATTATCGACGACTATGGAGCGCTTCCGAACTGCCGCGCTGCCGTGACCGACTACCGGCTCGGCATAACGAGCGGCGCGTGGACGATCGACCGCGCGGCCGTGACCGACTACCGGCAGGCGCACGACATTCGGGAGCCGATAGAGACAATCGATTGGACCGGAGTATTTTGGCGGAAGGCGTAGTAATCAATAGGGCCCGCCAGGGAATATCTTAAGATCCGCGGTTAGCAGTTTGCAAACGCGTCTTCAAGATTCGGATCATGCGCGCAAAACCCGGAAGAGAAACGAGAACGGCAGGGTCAAGATTGCCAACTATTTCAAACGATCTCTTGCCCTTCCTGTAAGGGTTCCGGCACGCGCGCGTTGCGTGGCATAAC
>CAXSIG010000068.1:11849-13229 GCA_964237255.1 uncultured Bryobacteraceae bacterium | reverse complement strand
AAGGGCGGCAAGGCGTTTTCCTGAAGCTTGTTGCCGTAGTGCTCGCGGAGCGCCGCACGATCGGCGACAACCCAGGTTTCCATACTGGTGGTCATCAGGAACAACTGATCGTTTGTCGCGTTTAGCGGCTTGCGCCAACCATCACGACGCTGTAGGTGCGTCCAAGGTTGTTCGGGATCGGGAACCGGATCTTCGCTATCGACCAGCAATGCAATGAAGCTGCTGTCTGATGTTCGCAGTGCCGTCAGGAAATCGTCAAAGGCTGCGTTCCTAGCGCCGCTTGCGATGAGTCGCGGCATCCGCTCCTTGAAACCAGCCTGGTCGAAGAGCGAGCGAAAAGCTTCCCGGCATATTATCTTTTGGTCCTTTGACTCGCCTCCTTCGATGTAGATTCGCGCGCTCACCACCGTGTCCCGCCAATCTCACCCATGATCCAAAGCTGGCCGAGTCGATACTTTTCTAGCCACTCAGTCAAGTCTTCAGTCCGTAGCCGGCGCATGAACGTTTGACCCTGTTCTTTCGAACAGACGACAACGCTTTCCGGGGTCTCGGTCATTGCATCGATCAAAATGTCCGAGTGGGTGGTCACAAGCAGCTGCGTCCGTTGCGACGCGTCGCGCAAGAGTTTTGCCAGCTTGGGCAGAACATCGGGATGAAGACCTAATTCGGGTTCTTCGAGGCAGATAAGAGGAGGCGGATCCGGATCGCATAGGATGGCAAGCAAGGATAAATAGCGAAGCGTGCCGTCAGACAGGCGAGACGCCGGAATCGCGAACTCGCCTTCGGTAAAGAAAACCTGAACCGTCCCGCCTTCGATAAACACGTCGAAATCGGATATGCCAGGGTACAAGTCCTTTAAGCCTTCGAGAATTACTTTTTTGGCTGCGGGAAAACGGGCTTTTAGCCGATTGAGAAAAAGTCCAAGGTTGGAAAAGTCCTCCTCCAGACTGTCATTCCTCATATCCGCCTTCTGGGGCTCGCGGAACACCGCATTGCGGCCAAACGACCATTCCCTATAGATCCGAACCCGTTCGTAATTTTGGCCGATCCATGCAAGTACTGGGTACAGATCGGGATCGCTTCTCTGTGCGAGTATTGAAAATCCGCCTCTGAGGATTTCACGTGCAATCACGCGCATCGAACCGCCGATTAGCTTGATAGTTGCTTCACCATGGAGAAATCGATAATGAGGTGTAAGAAGCCGTTGGCTTTCCGAATCCGCTATATCGTTTTCAACGGTTTCTTGTTCCAGCGAGAGTGCGTGATCGAAAGAGGAGAAGGCAATGGCGTGTACAATTGGCGCGCTGGCACCAGTGAGGTTCAGACCTAAACGAATGGATGCCGGATGTTCGGGATCACCCTTCCATATCCCCTCCCGAA
>CAXSIG010000068.1:11238-11754 GCA_964237255.1 uncultured Bryobacteraceae bacterium | reverse complement strand
TTTCGCGTGACCGCCTGAATATCTTTCGGCGTGGAACGCATAAAAGCGATGGCTTCGATCAAATTCGATTTTCCACTTCCGTTTGGCCCAATAAACACGTTTAGGCGATTCAGTTCAAGGACGGGATTATCTGTCCCGAAGGAAAGGATATTCCGCAGAGAGATTTGCCGAAGGAACGGGGAGCCGATTGTTTCAGGCATGATTCGGACGGGAACGCTTCAGTGTAGTCGAGTTTGCGTTTTGGACAGCTTTCCACGGGCATGGTACTGGACATATTGGTCCATCGTGCATTCACGCAATTGCTACACTGAGAATCTGCAAAGTCAAAGACAGGCACTAACGGGCTCCGACAACCTGCTGCAGAATTACGATCTTGGCGCTTATTTCGACGAAATGTTCGAGGCGCCGGGCGTCCCTCGGCCACATTACCGCAAAGTGCTTTCCGGGCTTGGTAGTCTGAAGGCCACCGAATTTGAGGAGCGCCGCCAATTGGCCGACGTTTCTTTCCTTCTTCAG
>CAXSIG010000068.1:0-11228 GCA_964237255.1 uncultured Bryobacteraceae bacterium | reverse complement strand
CTGTCTATAGCGACGGACGCAACACCGAGCGGCTCTTCCCGTTCGACTTGATGCCGCGCGTAATTCCGAGGCAGGAGTGGGATCGTCTGGAGGCGGGACTTTCCCAACGCGTTCTGGCATTGAACCACTTCTTGCAGGACGTGTATGGAGCCCAGCGAATTCTGGCGGATCGGAAAATTCCGCGATCTCTGGTGATGTCCTGCAAGCATTACCTGCGGGAGATGATCGGGGTGAAGGTTCCTCGAAACATACACACACACATTTCCGGGATCGATCTCATTCGCGATTCGAAGACCGGCGAATATGTGGTGCTGGAAGATAATTGCCGGACGCCGAGCGGCATCTCCTATGTGCTCGAAAACCGGCTGGTCATGACGCGCACCTTCGCCAAGATTTTCGAGACCTGCGAGGTGATGCCGATCGATCAATACCCGCTGGAGTTGATCAACATCTTAAGGTCGCTCGCGCCGCGTGGAACGGGCAACCCGGTGGTGGTTTTACTTACGCCCGGTATCTACAACAGCGCTTACTTCGAGCACAGTTTCCTCGCTCAGCAGATGGGCATTGAGTTGGTAGAAGGGCGCGATCTGGTTGTCGATAACGATGTCGTTTACATGAAAACAATCCGCGGGCTCACGCGCGTGGATGTGATTTATCGGCGCATCGACGACGAATTTATCGACCCGCTAGCCTTCCGCCGCGATAGCTTGCTGGGCGTTTCGGGGCTGATGGGCGCGTATCGCGCGGGGAACATCGCGCTGGCAAACGCGATCGGGAACGGCGTGGCGGACGATAAAGCAATTTATGCATACGTTCCCGAGTTCATCCGCTATTACCTGGGCCAGGATCCGATCTTGAAGAATGTCGAGACGTACCTTGGTTCCAAGCCGGACCATTTGAAGTACATTCTGGAGAACCTGGACAAGTTGGTCGTTAAAGCTGTTGGAGAATCGGGCGGCTATGGCATGTTGATGGGGCCGCAAGCGACGAAAGAGAAGATTGCGGATTTCCGGGTGAAGCTGGAACAGGATCCGCGCAACTATATCGCGCAGCCTGTGATCGGGCTTTCGCGCGCTCCGGCTTACGATCCGAAAACTGGCAAGATGGCCGGTCGGCATGTGGACCTTCGTCCCTATTGCCTGTTTAATGGCGAGCGCGTTGTGATCGTACCGGGTGGTCTGACTCGTGTCGCGCTGGAGCCTGGGTCGCTCGTGGTGAATAGCAGCCAGGGCGGCGGATCCAAAGACACTTGGGTGTTGCGGGGAGAGGCATAGCGTGCCGGTCGCGGAACGCATGCTTTCCCGCATTGCGGAATCGTTGTTCTGGATGGCGCGTTATATGGAGCGAGGGGAGGACACGGCGCGCATCCTGGACGTGAATTACCACATGCTGCTGGAGCAATCGCAGCAGACCTATAAGCTCCGGTGGGAACCTCTGGTTAACATCTCGGGCGAGCAGGACCGCTTCTTTAAGCTGTATTCCCTGGCCACTACAGAGACGGTCTTCGAGTTTCTTGCATTTCGCGACGAGAATCCGAATAGCATCACGCAATGCGTAAACCGAGCGCGAGAAAACGCCCGCACGATTCGCGACCGTATCTCGCGGGAGTTGTGGCAGGACATCAATGGCCTGTATCTCATGGTTTCTAAAACCAAGATGGACGAGGAAATTGCCCAGGGGCCGCATCGCTTCTGCAGCATGATCAAGTTCGGCTGCCACCGTTTCCATGGCGTAAGCGACGACACACTGCCTCATGACGAAGGTTGGCACTTTCTGCAACTAGGGCGAGCGATCGAACGGGCTGAAATGACCGCGCGCATTGTGGACGTGGAGTATCACAATCTAGTGGAAAGCGCTCCGGATGAGAAGCCGGACAACCATCAGTGGATGGCGGTATTAAAATCCGTAGCCGCATATGAGATTTATCGGCGGCAATACCACTCCCGTATCGACCCCGAAAGGGTAGCCGAATTGCTGATATTGCATCCACAGCATCCGCGTTCTATTCGCTTCAATGTTGCAGTGATCCAGAATTCGTTACGCGCTATCAGCGG
Source organism: uncultured Bryobacteraceae bacterium (assembly GCA_964237255.1). Classification (GTDB taxonomy): domain Bacteria; phylum Acidobacteriota; class Terriglobia; order Bryobacterales; family Bryobacteraceae; genus JALYXI01. The sequence continues at coordinate 9,174 of CAXSIG010000068.1, read as the reverse complement.
ATCTTTGCAGGGGACTTACGCGAATGAGGCGGAACGGCTGACCGGCAAATTGCATGAGAGCTTGATGTATGACCGCATCGAAGAAATCTTTGAGCGTGGATTACACACGTTTTTAACCGGTCTTCAGGCTACATGCCGGCAGATCGGGTATCAAATCGCCCGAACGTATTTCTATTACTGACATGAATCGATACCGCCTTCTGCACATCACGGAGTTTCAGTACGACGGGCCCGTGTCGGAAAGTTACAACGAGGTGAGGTTGCGGCCGATGCAGGATGAGATGCAAAGTTGTCTCTCCTTTCGTATTTCGACGATTCCGCCCTCGCAGCCAAGTGCGCATCTGGATTTCTTTGGGAATTGGGTCCATCAGTTCAATGTTCTTCCGGACCATCGGTTGCTGCGGATTGAGACGGAGTCCGTAGTGCTGGTGCATACTCCGGCGCCATTCCCGGAGAATAGCCTGACGCTCGCCGAATTGGACAGAAATCGTGAGCAGCTTTGCGACGACTTTTACGATCTGCTAACGCCGACAGATTATGTTCCGCAGCCCGATAGTCTGAATCCGCTGATCGAAGCGGCTGAGAAGGAAAGCGACGGTACGGTGCTCGGTTTCGTGCAGACGGCGTCGAATAATATCAACACGAAGTTCCGGTATGAGAAGGGCGCGACGCAGGTAAAGTCGACCATTATCGATGCACTTACGACCGGTGCCGGGGTTTGTCAGGATTTTGCGCACCTGCTAATTGCGATGGCTCGGAAGCGTGGCTTGCCGGCTCGCTACGTTTCCGGGTATTTGGTGCCGCGGCGTACCGCGGAGCCTGGCGCGAGCATTGAGGAAGTGATTGGCGGGCAGGCTTCCCACGCTTGGACCGAGGTTTATATTCCTCAGATTGGCTGGGTTGCGCAGGATCCGACATTGGGTAAACCCGTCGGCTTGCAGCACGTTCGTATCGCTTACGGGCGGGATTACGGCGACGTTGCGCCATCGCGCGGCGTTTATAAAGGGCACGCGGGGCAGCGATTGTCGGTAGACGTTCGCGTGCGACCCGCGCTCGATAGCGAAGGCTGCGAGCACTTGCAAGAAACAGCCGCGGGGCCGCCCGTGGAACTTGACCTGGAGCCTCCGCAACAACAACAGCAACAACAATAGCGTTAGGCCCATGCGGTTCCTGGTCTTGTCGATTGTCGTGTTGAGAGGGATGGAAGCACAGCAGCCTTGTCCCGCAACGCCGGCTTGGTCGTTGTGCGAGATTTCCTTATCTGGCACAGCGCACGTTCAGGCAGAGTTCCGGTCACCGAGTCATAAAACCTACCTCATTCAGAGTTTTACGAACGGCGCGAACCAAGCGCTCAGAATCGTGCCGACGGAGCCGGGCACTTGGGACTACCGTGTTAACGGTCAGGACTATTCGTTTACAGCGACGCCTTCGGGATCACCCGGCTATATCGAAGCGGCGAACGTGCATCATTTCCGATACTCGGGTTCAAAGCTCGCGCACTTGTGGATGGGCAGCGCGTCGCGGCAGCCTTTCACTCATGTTCGCGTTGCCGCGACTCCGGCGAACGATGCGCAAATTGTTGCGGTTCACAAAGCCGGGCAGACTGCCGATCTGATGGTGCCTTCCGACGCCGATCTTCCCGATTTGATCGCGCGTTATGGATCGCTGAACATAACATGGATGGTCCCGAATGGGATGCCCCCGGTGACGGACCAGTACGGGCATCTTTCAACCTATCGGAGTTACCGATCGCAAAACGGCGACGCGGTGCTGGTGGAGCATCTGACGTTTCCCGCTCCTTCCGTGAATGACTTCGGCTCTGGGATTTCAAACACCGACGATTTTCGGCATGCGCTTTGGCGGACCACGATGGATGGCGGGTATCCGGAATCCGAGCCGCCTAACGATCAAGCTGCCGATCAAATGAAACACTGGTTCTCCTTTTTCAGCGGCACGCGGTTTTGGGAGTTGGAGCCGTTCTTCGACGCGGGTGGGCGGCGCGCGCTGGCGCTCGAAGGTGTCGATTACATCGTGTATGCGGAGACTCCGGGGCCAGTGACTGTGGATGTCGAGAAGCACAGCTACGATGTCGAGTGGTTCAATCCGGTAACGGGCCAGCGGGTGGAACAGAAGAACCTCAAGACCGAGACCTTCACCGGAGAAACTCCGGACAGCGGCCACGATTGGGTTTTGCATATCTCGCGTGAAGGACACAAGGCGGGCATGTTGAAGAGCTACAAGTTTGAGTCGCGGGAGATCCTGATGCAGGAGGTGGATGCTCAGAAGGTTCCGTATGAAATTGTGGAACCCGCCGGAGAGACTATCTCGCTGAGCCATCCCGGTAAGTTCGCGGTGAAGCTCACGAAGGAGACAAAGGCCTCGAAAGCGATGCGGTACTTATGGACGGGTGAGGTGACGGCGGATGAGCAAGCGGCGCAGATTTTAGGGACGGGCGCACAAGGCACGCTGACCATTACTCCGGACATTGCAAAGCGCTTGCCGGGCTTGTTGCACCTTCGCGTCGAGGGCGTGAACGGCGTGGGCAAGCTGTATACGGTGGATCGGAACTACCAATTAGTTCCGTGACGATTCTTGCGATCGACATCACGACCGCGCACGGGAGCCTGGCACTTGCGCGCGATGGGCGGTTGCTTGAAGAGTTTCGTCTGGATGGGCCGACGGGCTATGGCGAAGTAGTCTTTGCCGCTATCGATAGCTTGCTGGTTCGGCGTGAATTGACCGTCGCCGATATCGATCTCTTTGCGACGGCTATCGGTCCCGGAACGTTCACCGGCGTGCGCATGGGGATCACCGTCGTGCAGGGCTTAGCGGAAGCTTTAAGTAGACCTGTGGTCGGGGTGTCGAATCTTCAAGCGTTGGCACACACCGGTGCAGGGCCTTTTCGAAATCCTACGCTCGATGCTCGGCGTGGTGAGTTTTACACGGCGGTGTATGCGTCGTCTGGAGAACTGATTGGGCCGGAGCGGCTGGTTTCAGCTAAGCCGGACGACGCTCTGGAGCAGACGGGCCCGCTTGCCGCCGCCATTGCTTCCATTGCCGCGACACGACGGCCTGAGAACCCTGCCGCGCTCGACGCGAATTACATCCGTCGTAGCGATGCCGAACTGAACCTTACCGTGCGTCCACCTTTACTACCGCGTACGTGATCTGCTTCCCGGCTTCCAGCAGCATCTGATGGGGTGTGTTGGCCGGGATGTGAACGAAATCGCCGGCAGCGACTTTGTGTTTGGTGCCGCCCTCGATGGTTGTGCCCCGAACTTCGCCGGGAGCGGTGGTCTTTCGTTCGGTAATGGTGCCGCCTGTAACAAGCGTGCCCTCGCCGCTTTCGATAACAAAGATGTCATCTACTTTCTCGTGTAATTCCGCAATGCCGCTCGCGTCGCGACGATTCGCGCTCATACGGAATCCTTTGGCGGACTCAAGCGAGGTCCCCCTCACTTGATGTGCTTCGGGTTTCGCCGTGTCCAGGCGCTTGGCTATTTCGGCGGCTGTCCAAACCTTAGCGGGGTCCGCTGCGAGAAGCGAACCGGTGGTGAATACAAAGAGAAGAGTTCTCATGCGGTTTTCGGAATCCTGGCCGCTACGGGCGGCAATGTGGGAAAGGAGGTCGCGGGCTCGCTCTGGTACCAGTAGCAAACCGAATAGTAGTTGTCGGCGCGGTCGTCGGCGTGGCCGTGTTCGATGGTGTGTTTCAGCGCTTTGCGGAACGTCACCGGGTTATCCGCGTGCCAGCGATACACGCAATAGCGCCCTCCGGCACGTTCCGGTGACGCGATGTACGGCGCGCCGTTGTAAAGATGCGCGAAAGCCGTCGCGTTTTCGCGGCCTCCGAAGTCCCAGGCGCCGCAGATATAGTCTTCGAGTCCGGTGCCGTTGATGGCGGGCTTCGAAAGGTCGTCGATGTAGATCATGTCGTCGCCTTCGCCCATCCAGTTGTCGCTGTTCTGAAGTACGCCCAGCGTGATGCCCATCAGATGTCCCGCGCCGCGAGTCTCCGCGAAGACGAAGTTTTGTTCGCCGGATAAATTCGTCTTGCTGAGTTGGGCTACGTTTGGCGCGGTCTGCCGGTATTGGGCGTGGAAGTAGAGGGCGTCGGAGGGAAGCGAATCGACTAACTGGTAATCGATGTTGGAGTAAAAGCTTCCGACGTTTTGGGCGCCTTCATTGGTCGCCGTGATCCGAGCGGACTTGCGGAACGGCATGGAGAAATAACAATTTAGCGCCTTGACGGAAGAGCAGTTGAGAAACGCCGATTGATACGTGAAGTACTGGCCGAGATTAAGTCCGAAGAAGTCGCCTACCGGAACCTCAACGCTCGGCTGCGACGCGCCATCCCAATACATCCGGATCACGATCTCTTTCAGATGATTTGCGCTCTGCGCGGAGATGGTGAACCAGATATGGGTAACCACTCCCGGGCCGGTCGAGGAGAAAAGCTCCTGCGTAGCGCCGGGCGCGATAGGCCACGAATCGCGATTGCCCCCGGTCTTGTCATAACTTGACTGCTTCAAGGAGCGATGCGTCTGCGCTCGCGCGTAGGCCGGGACTAACCCGTTTGTATCGGAAGGTGTCGCTCCCGAAGCGCTTCCCGACGAACTGGCAAGAGCGGCAACAGAGCCCAGGAAGCCGCGACGGCCGGATTTCATTCCTTAATTAAATACCGCAATCGTAGCCGCTAAGCTACTCCGTCCATCCAAATAAACAATCAACGGGTCGGCGGCGTTATCCGGTACCAGATTGGAGAGCACGAAACTTACGCTGAATAACCCGGTCTGGTCCGGCAGCACTTCAACCGCAGGGTGGCTGATACCACCGACTACCACCGAAACCTGATTCGGGAAAATTACCGCGCTTGGGTCGGCGAAGCCGCTCATGGTAAGACGTACAAGATCGCCGCCGCGGGCGGGATTATCGGAATTACGAATACCTTGGGGTCCGTTCGCTACACCGGTCACCAGCGAGGCGGGCGCGTCGATGGAGATGGCTACCGCGGGACTATTGTCCGTCCCGTTGTTAACTCGAAGCAGGGCCACGCCCGTAGTAAGCGTAGCGGGCAATTGCATCGTCAGTTGGCTGGAACTGGCCTTCAGTACAGCGGCAGTCTGACCATTGATGGTGACGCTCGGTGCGGCCGCACCGCTGGTTAAGCTGTCGCCGCTAATAGTGACCAAAGCCCCTGGGTATGCTCCCGTCTGGCCGGCTACCGCGTTAGTCAATTTTGGAATCGCGGAAGGAGTCTGCTTCGAGGCCGGCTGGATGGTAAAGCCATTGGCAAGCGAAGCCGTTTGAAAACCGGCGATCGTTGAGACTTCAGAAGAGCCTTGCGTGGCTTGCTGAGGGATCGACACGTTCACCAGAATTTGCGTCGGGCTAAGCACGAACACCTGACGGACGATAATATCGCTGGTCCCGAACCCCACGATGGTTTGACCGGACGTGAAGCGCGTGTTGGTTCCCGTAATAGTGATAGCTGCTTCACTGCCTACCGGCAGCGCATTGGGAGTTACGGTGAAAGAGGGAGCGTCCGACACGGCGTAGGAATACGTTTGGGGCGAGCCGGATTGGAGAAAAAGAGAATTCTGACCGTCGTGGTTGAACACGGAAACTGTAGCTCTCTGGCCGCTTGCGCCGGGAGGCGGGATGACCAGGGCATTGCCGTTTTTATCGTCGAGAGAACGAATCGAGGTAGGAAGACCATCAAAGTAGATAGCGCTATCGGGTGCAAAGCTGGTTCCGGTAATGAACGCGGAGCCATCGGGATTCGGAGTCACTGAGGAAACAAACGGAGGAGCTTTCTGCACCAAGTTCAAACCGGACGGCAACACGTAGAGGTAATTGTTTAACGTGAATAAGAGATGCTCCGGTCCCACAGGCGCGCCCAAGTTATAAGCGACGCCGGTGTTGACATAGGTAAGCCCGGCAGGATCAGTGTAGGCCTGGATAGCGGATACCTTCGCTGCGCCGCCCATTATCTGCTCCGTCAATCCAGCGACAAGTTTCCCACTCGCCGTCAGCCCGGGGCCACCGGCCAGAATGCCGCCATATCCTGAAGGCGCCATGTTCAGATAACCCGGACTCACCACGTTGTTATTGAAGAACGAGAAAATGGAAACACCGTAAATCGGCACATCATTGCGCTGCGTTACCGCAAAGTCGATTCCATCGGTGGAATTGCCCGTAGTGACGGAAACCGGTTGCGCCTTGGTGTAATCGATGGTGTTGCCGTAAAAGACTGTGTTGAACGGCTTGCCGGGAGGAACGGTTGCGTTGTTCGCATCCACCGGTTGACAGATGTCCTGACAAGAAACGCCCTGCGGCGGCAGCGGATGGACGTATACGTAATACTGTCCAGGCGGAATCCCGTCGATCCGATAACTGCCGTCCGGGTTAGTGAGCGCACTCACAGCTCCGGAACCTGTCTTTATCGCAACCACAGAAGCCATATGGACTCCCGAACCGCCGGACGTTACGTGTCCGGTAACGACACCCGTCTGTGTTCCGAAGCTCGCGGACGGATAGAGAACGCTCAGGCCGGCCATGTCATCCGCATCGATGGGGCGCGTGAGCGAAGTGGCTCGCGTGTCGGACGTCGACATCGCGCTCGACGTATACGTGTGCTGCAAACCGAGGGCATGACCTAATTCATGGACAACGGTCTGGAAAAAACCCTCTGTGTAGCTCGGGCCGGGACGTTTCGTGAGATCGTTCGAGAGGTGAACCACACTTCGGACAATCGGCGCGAACGTGCCGTAAGCCGTGGTCGTTAGGGATGTTTGCGCGGTCGGTGTAGTTAATCCCAATAGACCGGGCGGTAATTCGTCGAATACGATCTCCACATCCGGAATAGTCCCGGAGGGCGTGTTGGCGGACCGCAACCCGCTGAACGACATACGGATGTCGGAGGAATCCACCGCATTCCATGTTGCCGTAGCCTGCCGGATCTGGCTCAATAAAGAAACGAATGTGTCGTTTGGAGCATAAGAGTTCGGTCCGTTATCGGAAACAAAGACACCGACCGTTTTTGAAGGAAGCGCAGTAAGATCGAACTTTTCGGGCGCGCTGGCGAATACACCGTTTTTTGTGAAAAAACGAAGCCAATGGTAGTAACCGGATACTGGAGAGACAAAAAGAGCACAGAGAATCGCCGCCCTACCCGTTCTGCCAAACCCGAGCATTTAGCGAAGCGCTTTCCCTTGACCGGAGCCCTTGAGAAACGTGTCTAAATCGGCCATACGCATACGAAGAGCCTGATCCTGCACAATCTTGCCTTCATGGCTCAGCATCATTTCCGCGGAAACGGAGCGGGATGCCAACGCTTCTCCCGCGTCGCTCTGCGAAATGTCTAAAAGGCCCTGGGTCAAGCCGGTCAGTTGGGTACGGCCGGAGGGACCGGTCCAAAGAAACATGACGTAATCCTTGCCGGATTCCAATCGCGGAACACCTGCAAAATGCTGAACCAAGCCGTTGCTTTGTCCGCCAGGCAACACCACGTCCACGGTCTGTTTTGCTTCGCCCTTCCAGCGGTTTAGGACTTGAACACTATAGTGCGTATAAATCGAATTGCCCAAAACCTGAATGGTAGATCCCAGGACACGCCCGCGAACGATCTCGGTCGATTTATCGGACATTTCACTTAACGTGAGCTGCTCAAGCGTTGCGGCAGTGGCGGAAAGTACCGCAACTGCGGAAACAAACCCAAGGAGAATGGAAGCAACGCGCGAGCGGCTCACGCTGTTAGAGGCAGCACGCACTCCACCGACTCTAACCGTTGAAAACATTGAACTTATATTGTAACGCAATCAATGCATGAGGCGGGTCGACACAGTTTCGTGCCGCAGATGTCACACAACCGTCTGATGTACCACCGGCTCGCGCACCACTAAAATCGGCAGCTTCAACTGATGTCGAACGGGATCGATTGTGTTGCCGAAGATCAAGTCTTTTAAACGACCGTGACCGTGGGCGCCCATGATTAAAAGATCGGGTTGGATTTCTTGAGCATACAAAACAATTTCTTTTTTCGGGCTGGAAGAGTGCCGGACGGCCTTCTCCACCCGGATCCCCGAATGCTCGACGGAAGCCGCTATGCTATCCAGATATTCGCGGCCTGCCTGAACTTCCGCGCTGGAAGCCATCGATCCGTAAACCTGGCTTGTTACATCTTCTTCCACATGCAAAAGGTAAAGTTCGGCCCCGTGCGAACCGGCCAGCGCCACGGCGTGGGACATTGCCAAGCGGTCCAAGGCCGAGTGATCTAGGGGAACCAGAATCCTTCGGTACCGCAGAGTGGGAACGTCCATTGGGACCACTTCCGAAGCGCTTCTCTGATCACTGAGTAGCCGGCTGGCAAAATGAAGCCGCCAGTGCTGCACCCAAGGTTGGATCAACAGCCAGCCTAGTAAGACCGTAAGAAACGAACCCACCAGAATGCCGCTTCCCTGAATCCAGCCGCCCCAACGCGATCCCTTCGCCGACTCCGCGATCAATTGTCCGGCCAGCGTAACGTTCAAGCCGATAATGACCGCGGCGCACAGCCAACCCGCCGCTTTCACCCAAGCCGGGTTAGCAAACGAACCCATTCTGCGCCGGTCGCCCGTGAAATGAATCAGAGGCACGACAGCGAACGGCAATTGCATACTGAGCACCACCTGGCTCAAGATAATCAATTGTCCGGTCGCTCGTTCTCCGGCCAGGACAATGGTAAGTGCCGCAGGAGCAACCGCTAACAACCGGGTAATCAGGCGCCGCACCGTCGGACGGACACGGAGATCGAGAAACCCCTCCATGACGATTTGGCCGGCCATGGTTCCGGTAAGAGTGGAGGATTGCCCGGAACAAATCAAAGCGAACGCGAATACCACACCCGCCACGGCGGTGCCCATTAGGGGAGCCAGGAGAAGATAAGCATCCTGAATTTCTTCGACGTGCTTGCCGTGCGAATGAAAAACGGCCGCCGCCATCACCAGAATCCCCATATTGACGAACATGGCTCCGCACAGGGCGATCGCGGAATCGATCAAGTTATAGCGGCAGGCACGCCGCCGTTCCTCGTCGCTGGTTCCAATGCGCCGCGTTTGCACGAGCGCCGAATGGAGGTAAAGGTTGTGCGGCATGACGGTCGCGCCGAGGATCGCGATAGCTAGGTATAGATTC
>CAXSIG010000067.1:0-13873 GCA_964237255.1 uncultured Bryobacteraceae bacterium | reverse complement strand
ATTGTTCCGCGCCGCATCTCCGGTGTGTGCGCCCCTCATCAAAGGCAACTGGCCGACGCCATCAAGAAGTCGCGCAACATCGCGTTGCTGCCCTTCGCGTCGCTGGTATAAGGAGCTAATCAGATGGATATCATTCTCCGGGAAGATGTCGACAACTTAGGCAGCCGCGGCGATCTGGTCAAGGTTGCCGATGGTTATGCCCGAAATTTTTTGCTGCCCAAAAGGAAAGCGGTCGTTGCAACCGATTCGAACCGCAAGATCATTGAGCAGGAAAAAGAAGCGCACGTCCGCAAAGACGCCAAGCTGAAGGGTGAATTCGAAGCCCAAGCCAAACTGGTAGAAGGAACCGTGATTACCATCGCCCAGCGCGTTGGCGAAAACGACCATCTCTTCGGTTCGGTCACCGCGCAGAACATTGCCGATCAGTTGGAATTGAAGGGCTTTGAAGTGGAGCGCCGCAAGATCCAGCTCGATGAACCCATTCGCACTTTGGGTGAGCACAAGGTGACGGTACGTCTCCATCGCGATGTGACGGCTGAGATTGCCGTTCACGTCGTGAAAGAAGGCTAACGCATGTTTGAGCTTTCGGGCCAAACTGCAATTGTTACGGGGGCCGCGACTGGGCTGGGCGAGGCTATCGCCCGGCGCTTCGCGGCTGCAGGCGCAACCGTAGTGGTGGCCGATCGCGACTTTGCAGGTGCGGACTCCGTAGCACGATCCATCAACGGTTTTGCCGTGGAGGTGGACGTCACGAAATCCGCTTCCATCCGGGGCGCCGTTGCTGAGATTCTGGCCCGCAAGGGACAAATCGACATCTTGGTGAACAACGCCGGAATCGCGGGAAAAGCCGCGCCCGTCTGGGACCAATCGGAAGAAGATTGGAATATGGCAATGGCGATCAACTTAACCGGACCGTTTCTCCTCTGCCAAGCGGTGATTCCGCACATGCGCGAGCGGAAGTACGGTCGCATCGTAAATATCGCGTCCATCGCCGGCAAAGAAGGCAATCCGAATATGTGCGCTTATTCGGCGAGTAAAGCGGGTGTAATTGGATTGACTAAGTCGCTGGCGAAAGAAGTAGCGACTGAGGGTATCTGCATCAATTCGGTATCGCCCGCGGTGATCCGTACGAAAATGCTGGAGCAACTCACTCCGGAACAAGTGACTTACATGACCGATAAGATTCCGATGAAGCGGACCGGTGACCCGGATGAGATTGCCGCCGTTGTGCATTTTTTATCGAGCAGAGATGCAAGCTTCGTTACCGGCCAGTGCTACGATGCCAGCGGCGGACGCGCCACGTACTAAACTGGTTCTATGGCGGAAACCAACGGAAGCGGCGGATATATAAACGAGCGAATGGACCGCGCCGAGGCAATGCTGAATCAGGTAGCGTCGGATCACGTGCTTTTTCTTCAAGATCATCAAATGCTTCTCAGGGCACAGGTGGCAAGGCAAGATTCTCTTGAGAAACTTGACAAAAAGATAGATCGCCTTGTTGATTCTCAGGGCGCCACAGACGAAAGGTTGAACGCTCTAATCGGCATCGTAGACGGCTGGATTCGCGCCAACCCTCGTCCCTCACTTTAGCTATTTGTTTTTTGAGTGTTTCCCCATCACATCTAACCCGAACTTCGGCGCCGACTTTGTCCCACTAATACTCACCGGAATCTGAGCGCCACCGCCCTTCCGTTTAAAGAATGGATCCACCGCCTTCAGCAGCACCGACTTCCATTTCGCCGCGATCATCTCCGATATCTTTGCATCGGTCAGGATCTTGCCATAGAAATCGAAGGTCTGTCCATCCAGCGTGTAAACGCCTTCCAGATCGGCGTCTGCTCCCGGAATGGCAAGATCCAGTTGACTGAACTTCAGCGTCCCTGCCGACATCACGAACTGCCCTTTCATCCTCGCGCTTACATCAGGCGCGCCCGGTTTAGTATCTTTCGGATCTCCTTGCGCGCGCATGCTCAAGTTGTCCACCTTGTCCTGCACTTCGGCATTGGTAAAGTGCACAGCGCCGAGCGTGAATTTCCCCTGCATGCCAAGCTTTTGAGGAACAGGCTCTTTGCCGGGACGAATCTGTAATTTTGCTTTCATGCTGACAGTCGCGGTCACGACCGCAGGTTTGGTCTTCACCGCCAGTTCCAGAAAGTCCTGCAGGTGACCGGCGGGAATATCGACATCCAGATCGATCCGGTGTCCTTGCCCTTTGATGTTCACCACCTCACCCGAAGTTGTAAAGTTGGAATTCTTCAGCTTCGCCTCGACTTGCTCCAGGTACGTGTCTCCCGTGGTGCCATCGACAGTTGCACGAAACGCGGTATGGAGCGGCAACGGCTGGTTCGAAGTATCCAGCGAGAAATCTGGCGTGTCCGTGGTACCCGTAACAGCGATCCGGTTCAAGTGTCCCTTGAAATCGCCTACTGACGAGAGCGTACCACCAATGCCTTTGATTGTATTCAAGTCCGCGCGCTCAAACGTGTAGTGCCCGTTCAAGTTAGAATCACCGGGGCTTTCTGTATTCCAAGGTCCGAAGGAACCGCTTGCCTTAATATCGCCGCGCGGAATCGCGTTGACAAGCACTGCATCGTACTTCCATGGGTCACTAGGTCCTACCTCGTGAAGCACGATGCGACGTAGTTCGAAGTCTTTCGGGTCCTTATCCGGCTTCGCAGTCCCAATCAGCAATCGCGAATTCTCACAGACGATTTCGCGAACACTGATTTTGATCTTGCCCTTACGTTTCTGTTCATCATCCGACGCCGCGGCACGCATTTCCCGTGGCGGAATCGAAATTTTCAACCCGCTTACATACACACGCCCCACTTGCATCGGTTTGATAAAGAGCCCGACAATGCCTGCGTGAAATGAGAACTGCGCGATATCGATTAGAGGATCTTTGGCTCCCGCCGCCACCACAGAATCTGGTGGAAAGATCCGTAGTCCGGTGCCCGAAACTTCTAGTCCGCGCAGCACGGAAACCTGAACGCTGCCCAACTCTACCCGACTGTGAAAACGCGTTTGTAGCGTCTCTTCGATCCGGCCTTTTAATATTGGCCCCGCCCTTCCGATGACAACTTCCCCGACGATAGCGATGACCGCGATCGCAACGAGTACGAACAGCGCGATCCAAACGATTCGACGGCCGGATATTACCGATGAGTCCATCTGATTTGAGCTTACACGGATGACTCATCGGCGGAACAAACTAGGGAACGGGGCCGTCTCTCTCGTTGAGCCGTCCTCCGGGCAAATCTGTTACGACGGTCGCACTACGATGACCTCATCGGAATTCAGCTCCGCATTGGCTACATTCTCGAAGAGGCCCACCTTTACCCTTATCTGACTGGTCGCGAATATCTGCAATTGTCAGGTCGTCTCCGTGGAATTCCGCAACGGCATTGGAGTATGAGCGGGCAACACCGCGTCCTGCTGATGGGCTACTTAGGGCTTGCGCTCACCATCGCTTTGAGCGGTTTCTCGTTAGGAACCCGCTTTTTGCCTTTTACGTGCTCCTATATTCGAGGAAAGTTGCCCGGCATCCTCATGGCGATTTTCACTTCCAGTTCGAAGAGGACCGGATCTGGTGGTGCGCTCGTTAAGACTCGGAATGTAAATTGTCTGTGCTTCTTAGCCCACGAACTTACTCCGAGGCAGGCGCCGCAAATACCACGGTAGCCGGGGCCTGAGGAGTGCTTCCCGCTTGCTCCAGGCTTACTGCCACCGCTTTGATCAGCGATGGATCGAGCGGTCCCGAAATAACTCGCGTGTGAATTCCGTTGCTAGCCGCCAGTTGGCCCGAAGGCTGCGGAGTGCCGCTTTTCGGCACGATCCACGCTTCATACATTTTGCCGGTGGGGGCCGTGGGAAGATTGGCGACCGTCAACATCACGCCCCTTTCGCGTGAAAGCAGAACGCTTCCTCGCGGACCGCTCTCCTCTTTGCCAAAACTAAACTGGCGCACGCCGGGAGTGTTCAACCACTCGATAACACTCGCATCGGTATCATGAGGGGTACTCGTTGGAGTCTTCCTTACATTCGGTAGAACAGCTAAGAAAATTAGCGCGGCTGCGACAGCGGCCAAGCCCCACGGAGCCAGACGCAACCATAAAGGCCGAGCGTCAATTCCGAAGCCGGCCAAGACGCGATTCCGTAGTTTGGAAGGAGGCTCCCGTTTCGAAGCGACCATTAAGACAGCCGCATTTTGTTGCGCGGCCCGGCCCACTTCTTTCGTACAGATTTCGCAATTGCGGCTCAAGTGTTCTTCCAGCTCGGTGCGTTCCGGATCTTCCAACAAACCCAGAGCGTATAACTCATAAAAATCGGTGAGGTCGCTGCAGTTCATGCTACGTCCTCCCGCATCGCTTCGCGAAGTACTCGCAGGGCGCTTCGGACCGTGCTCTTGATTGTTCCGAGCGGCCGCTTTAAGTACTCCGCAATCTCCATCTGCGTAAGACCCTGAAAGTGGGTCAGCTCAATGACTTCGCGCTGTTCCGGATTCAAGGTGAGAAGAGCTTTACTTATTAACTCCGCACGCTCTGTCCGTAGCGCACCGCTCTCCACAGAAAACAGCGCCGCACTTGGTTCCACAACATCCAATGAGAACTGCGGTGCGTTTCGGCTAGACCGAAGATAGTCCACGGCCTGATTTCGGGCGATTGTCGCCACCCATGGTTCCAGCCTGCCTCTCTCGGCGTCGAACGACGCAATGCGATTCCAAATGCGAAAAAAAGTTTCTTGTGTAAGGTCTTCGGCGATGGCCTGATCGCGAACGCATTGATAGGCGATTGAAAACACCAAACGCTTAAATCGATCGTACATCGCCGTCATCGCCTGTACTTCGCGGTTTTTCAACCGCTCGATCAGTCTTGCGTCGACTTCGGAGTGCGTCTCGGACTTGGGTACGGACAAAATAATCAGCGTGAAAAAGCTTGCACGCAAACGGCCCTTGCAAGCTTTCTCGAGTTTCTATCGGTGGTTCGAATATTTCCAATTACATCGGCTGAACGACAGCGTCAACCACATGAATCACACCGTTCGATTGCATAACATCAGCTACCGTCACCGTCGCCATTCCACCTTTTTCATCGGTCAACATGATTTTGCCACCGCTCATGGTAGCGGTAAGAGTGCCGCCGCTGACCGTTTTCAAAGCCGCTTTGCCGCCGCCTGCTTTGATCGCCTTCTTTAAATCGGCGGCCGTCATTTTGCCTGCGACAACATGGTAAGTCAAAATCTTGACTAAGGTGTCTTTGTTTTCGGGCTTTAACAGCGTATCCACCGTTCCAGCGGGCAATTTGTCAAAGGCCGCATTGGTCGGCGCGAATACGGTAAATGGACCGGCTCCTTTTAACGTGTCCACCAAGCCGGCGGCTTTCACGGCCGCTACCAGCGTCGTGTGATCTTTGGAATTTACCGCGTTATCAACGATGTCTTTATTGGGGTACATCTCGGCGCCGCCAACCATCGGGTTCTTGGCCGCGCTCAAAAGTGAGACGAATGCGAAGGCAATCGCCGCAGTTGCTGTTGCTTGAGTTCTCATTTATTTTCTTCCTCTTGTGAACTGTTGTTGTTCACTCAGCGGTACGGAAGTTATTTAGTTGGCGGATTAAATGACAACAGATAATTCTATTCTTTTAGTCTGGCGATACGAATCGCCCTGAATTTTCATCCAGGTACTGCTATTCGGTCTATCTACTGAATGGCCAAGGTAACCGTGTTGCTGACAATCCCATCCGCAGTGACAACAACCGGGACCGTGGTAGACGACGGGACTCCCAGCGGAATCTGACAATTAATCTGATCTAGCACCATGTAGCCGGGAGCAATGCCGGCAAACTGAACAGGGCACGCTTTTCCGCCAACAGTAACGGAAACGGCGGGTGAGGTTGCTCCGGATTTCGGATCGATAAGGAAGGTGAGTCCGGTCAAAAAAAGCGAAACGTAATCGCCCTGCTTCAACGGCGCCGATGGAGTCACCAAAGCATTCGTGACGGCGTTCAATGCCGATGCCGCCCCGGAACCCGACGCGTTTTGGGTAAACAGGGCCGGTACGTTAGGGAGCGTCAACATGGTCACGGTTGCCTTTCCCGTTGGGCTGGATACGGTGATGGGTACTGCGGTTTTCGTTGGGTCGGCAGTGAGTACCGCGTTGATCTGAGTCGGGCTGGAAGCAACGATAGTGAGCGGTACGCCATTGCTGAACGGAACCGCTCCATCCAAACCGGTTCCGTAGATCGAGATGTAAGAGTTCGAGCCCACCATGAGCGGAGAAACGTTGGTCGCAGAGGGAAGAACGCGATTGATCACCGGCCCCTTTTTGATCGTCCTCGCATTGACATAACCGGGCATGATGGTGATGTCCTGCATAAACGTTTCGTTTGTCGTGGTGGTCAAGGAAACGGTCTGATTACGCGGGAATAGGTACTCGGAGAAGGCTACTTGGGTAGTGCGAACGTTGATCTTCGAGCCATTCGCCGTAGCCGTGGAGATGAACGGATACGAATCGTCCGCAGCCTTTGGGCGGAGAATCAAACCACCGGCTGAGAACAGATATTCGTTCTCCGTGGCCGGAGCGCCATATACCTGGCTCACATTGGCCAAAAAGGCATTAACCATGATGGCCGGGATATCCGCCGCGCCCGCTACCTCCGCTATTCCCGGCACATTCGGCGGGCAAAGGGCGGCTGCGGTGATCAATCCTGGCGCCGTATGGCAATAAGGAAGAAGACGGGTGCTGTTCGCGCGAGCAAAGGCAATGGATGCGCTTTCAAGCGACACCACGCCATCGTCAAAACGGGGCAACCCGGTCGCGACTCCGGTGCCGCCGTAGCCGGCGATCGCAAAGGCGTCGACACCACGCAGGTCATCGATCCCCTGATTCCAGGTAGCGAGATCGAATACGAATGTGCTGCCCACGGAAAGCTCGATTAATTGCTGGTCCGCCGCAAAGCCCAGAGACACCGGAGTACCGAAGTTCGGTACAGCCAAAAACGCCATCTTGCGAATCGGAACCGTCGCAGGCGGTACGTACGTGCCATCAAACTGCTTGCCCGCCAAATAGCTGCGCAGAATCAACCCGCCCATGCTGTGCGCCACCGCATCCACGCGGGTGACCGCGGTGCCGTCGGTGTAGCGTAAAGCACCTAAGAAACGCGCGAACGTGTTGCCCAACTCTTCGATAGAAGGCTTCACCAGGCCTGTGTTTGCGCAGTTATCGAAAAACAGAGGTTGCCGTCCAAAGGCCAACATAGCTTTGTCGAATGAGCCGAAGGTGCCGGCGAACGTGGACGATTTGCAGTCCGCCTGATATCCATTCAGAAAAATGACGGGTGGGTTTGGGCCGACCGGGATAGCAGCCGGATTGGCTAGTTGCGCTGGAGCGCTGAATGAAAACACCACCGCGAGAAAGGGAAGAGAACAGGACACACGACGCATAGGAACCATTAGGAATGCTACTGGGCAAAGGATATCATTAACCCTTGAAATGACGGCTGATTCCGGCGAGCGTTGGAACGTGTTGAAGCGCTGTATCCTGCTGGCCGCATCCGTTTGCATCGCGGTATTTTGTCTGGACGCCGCTGTGTTCCGGTCCGGTTATTACAAGCGCTTCGTAACGCCCGACTCGTCGGCGGGTAGCGTGCAACAGCTGATCCGGATCGAGCGCGAACGTCCGCTACCGTTCAACCGGCGCGTGCTGGTGCTTGGCAACTCCCAGCTGGCGGAAGGCTTCTCCGCGAAGACGGCTTCCAAGCCCTTAGCGGACTCTCGAATCAACATCGTAAACGCGGGCGTTCCCGGCGTTACCATTCGCGATTGGTTTTACATGGTGCGCGACATGGACCCGCGCGCAACGCGCTACAACGTGATCGTTTTTCCGCGCGTCGATTACGCCGATTTGGATTACGGGGACGTTCAGGCAAACCGGATACAGGATGTCGCGTTCCTGGTGGGGTCGCTGCGGTTGACGGATCTCGCCACCTTTTCGTTTTCGTTTCCGAAATGGAAGGATCGGTGGGCCGCGTTTCGGGATTCCGCGCTAGAGGGTTTGACGTATCGCGACGATGTTCGTAATTTTCTACGAGCGCCAAAAACACGCATCGCGGCGATGGCGGACCAGCGTTTGCATGGAATGGAATGGCAAGACGGCTATAACGGATTAGAGCAAACGCTCGCGGGTTTGCAACTGGACCGGCGCACCGGCGAGCTTCACTTTCCTGCCGGTGTCCTTTCCACTACGCAAGATGTGATTCGCGGGCGGATAAACCCTCAGCCTGCGGCGGTGCTGGGTACGGAACGGGCCTACGCTCGCCGATGGATCGAAGCTGTGGAAAATCACTACCGCGGCCGGGATGTACGCTTTGTATTCTTTCGGATGCCGCAGTACCCGATCCATATCGACTTGCCCGTTCCCGATGCGGCGAGTGTTGTGAACACGCTGGGCAAGACGCCACGACACATTGTGATGGACGAAGGGACGTTCGATTGGCTGGAGTCTCCCGATTATGCGGCCGATGGAATTCACCTCAATAGGAAAGGACGCGAGGCGTTTTCGAAGGCGTTGGCGCGCGAGCTATCGCGCGTGTTGGCGGGCTTCGAGCCGAAGTCGACTTAGCCGATGCTGTTCAGCACGCCGGAGTACTTCCTATTTTTCGTTGTCACGTTGGCGCTCTTTTACTTATCGCCCGCAGTCTTGCGTCGTCCGCTGCTGCTTGTCGCCAGCTATGTGTTTTATGCGACATGGAACTGGCGATTCATTCCGCTGCTTCTGACGCTTACTGCGATCGATTATGTTGCGGCCATTTGGATTGAGGACCGCACTGGCCGTGCAAGGCGCTTCGCTCTCATCGCGAGTGTGGCTGCGAACCTGGGCTTCCTATTCTTTTTCAAATACCTGCCGTTCGTTTCGCGCACCGTTGGCTTCACGGTTCCTTTTGATATCGTGCTGCCGCTCGGCATCAGCTTCCATACGTTTCAGAGCATTTCTTACGTGGTAGACGTTTACCGCGGTCAGCGCAAGGCTGTTCGCAAGCCGCTGGATTACGCGCTGTTCATCGCGTTCTTTCCGCAACTGGTGGCTGGGCCCATCGTTCGCGCGCACGACTTCTTCGGTGATTTATACGCGTGGCGGTATCCATCGGGCGCCGAACTGAAGCGTGGTTTCTATCTCGTAGCAATGGGATTGACGAAGAAGGTGGCGCTCGCGGATAATTTTGCGCTTCGGTCCGACCGTTATTTTTCGAATGTCGGCGCTCAGCAGGGTGGGCTGGAAACTTGGGCCGGAGTGTTTGCATTCGCCATGCAGATTTTCTTCGATTTTTCCGGCTATTCGGACATGGCGATCGGGTTCGCGCTGCTACTCGGATTTCATTTTCCAGCAAACTTTCGGCGACCCTATCTGGCCATCTCCATTACCGACTTCTGGCGGCGATGGCACATCTCCCTATCATCGTGGCTTCGAGACTACCTTTACATTCCGTTGGGCGGGAATCGGCGAGGCGCGGTTCGCACTTACTTCAACCTGTTGATTACCATGTGTCTGGGCGGGCTCTGGCATGGTGCGAACTGGGCGTTTCTGGTCTGGGGTGCTTATCACGGAAGCCTATTAGCCTTGGAACGAGTTACCGGGTTGGGAAAGGTTCGCAATCATTCGCTACGTTGGCTGGAAGTGCCGCGTGCAGTGACTACATTCGCGTTGGTGTGCGTTGGTTGGATTTTCTTTCGCGCCAACAATCTTACCGATGCCCTGACGGTCTTGCGCCGTTTGGTTCCGCTGCATGGCCGGTTCACGATGGAGCCTGTGCTGATGGCGGGCGCGATTGGCTCATTAGTCATTGCGCTTGTGGAGGAATATGTGGACATCAGCCGTCTGATGGAAAGAGCGCCTTTGCCCGTCTTCGGTCTCGCTCTGGGTCTACTTCTTTTTTTCGTGGAAACGCTGGGGCCGGCTGCCTCGCGTAATTTTGTTTATTTTCAGTTCTAGCTTCCCGACCGCTGATTCCAGAAAATCCCGGCAAGCGCATCGCGATTCGCGTAGGCAACAACGCACCACAATATGGCAACCACCACGCCGGGAGCGATACCCGCAGGAGCCAGCAAAACGTGAAACATTAGGATGTTAACGATCACTGGACCAATTAGCACCAACGCCAAGGGAATGTACTGCCCGATTAGAAAGAGAACGCCGGAAAGCAGTTGAATGGCAAACGGCAGAACAAGATAGTGCGACTCCCGCATGACTCGGTTGAAGTCAGCCATCAATCCAGGCGGGATCGGCGGCTGCGGGATAAAGTTGAGAAATCCGTTTAGTCCGAAAAGGACAAACACAAATCCCAGCAACAGACGACAGATCAAGACGGCGATTCTCATGGGTCTTCATCGGATGCCGCGGATATCGCGAAAGTTTCGTTCAGCCGATAATAAGAGCGCGTTGCGGCGTTTCGGCTACATCTCGCTTCTTGCGTGTACGTTCGTTCTGGGTCTAACGCTTTCCTGGGCCTTCGGCACCCAGATGGACAACCACGTTTACGATATTTTCTTTCGTCTTCACGCACCCGCGCCATGGCAACCGGAATCCATCATCCTCGCCGCCGATGAGGAATCTTTTTCCGCGTTAGGTGGCCTGCTCAAAATCCGAGAAGCCCTAGCTCATGGACTGGAAGCCATCGCTCCGGTTCACCCGCGCGCTGTCGCGATCGACTTCATATTTTCGGATGCCCAAGATTCCTCGGCCGACAATGCATTAGAGAACGCGTTCCGCGCGACACCTCACCTGATCCTTGCCTGCGACCTCATCGGCAATGGCGAACGCTGGGACGATCCGCTACCGCGGTTCCGGCGGCATGCGGAGGCGGTAGGGCACATCCAAGCGGATCTCGATCCACTGGACGCCATCAGCCGTGAAATCCCACTCGAAAAGGCAACGGCCCATGAACGCCGCTGGGCGCTCTCGTTGGAGGCATTTCGCGTCAGCCGGAAAACATTGATCGTAGAATCGCCCGATCAATTGCGCGTCGGTTCCCTGGTGATTCCGTCCTCACGAGAACGTGGCCGCTCCGTTCGTATCCGTTACGCGCCACTCTCGATGGACGGAATACCCCGTGTATCGCTGAAACAGCTGGTCGACCATCCGGAACTTGCCGAACGCTTCCGCAATAAGGTGGTCTTCGCCGGAACCACCGCGCTCAGCGCGGGACGCGACCGGTGGACCACGCCGCTCTCCGGATCCGTCACCATGCCCGGCATTGAGATTCACGCCAATGCCTTCGAGACGTTCGCGCAGGGCGTGTTTCTGCGCGATGTTTCACCCACGATCGTTGTTCTGTCCGCGCTTCTGGCCGTGGTTCTTTCGGGATTCATCTACGTCCGTCTCATTGGTTGGCAAGCAAACGCCGCAGCGGCAGGCATGCTTCTGCTCGCCACCCTGATTCCTTACGTCGCGTTCACTCGCAACCTGGTATTTCCGTTTACACCGTTAGTCTTCTGCGCGTGGCTATCGGCGATCGCGGCTGCGGCGTGGCAGCATGTGGTTGTCCGAAAACAACTCGGCCGATCCGAAGCTGCGCGTGCGCAGTATCGCGAGACGATGCAGTTCGTCACGCATGAGATGAAGACGCCGCTTACCGCCATTCAGGGATCGAGCGAACTGATGGGCCGCTATGCGCTACCCGAAGAAAAGCGTAAGCAGATGGCGAACATGATCAACTCGGAATCCAAGCGTCTTGCGCAAATGATCGAGACGTTCCTCAATGCGGAACGACTCGCCGCGGGGCAGATGGAGCTAAAGCGCGAGCGATTATTTCCGACCGAAATTCTGGAGCGCTGTGTGGAACGAATCCGCCCGGTTGCCGATCGCAAGACCATCCAGATTCATATGGACCCGCTACCGCCGGAGCCTCTGAACGGCGACCGCGAACTGATGGAATACGCGTTCTACAATCTGCTCACCAATGCCGTGAAATACTCGCCGCCCGATACCGTAGTGACCGTTTCGGGAGCGAGAGAAAACGGGCGCGTTCGCGTGTCCGTTGCGGACCAAGGTGTGGGGATCGATGCGAAAGACGCGCGCCGGATCTTCGAGAAGTTCTACCGCACCAAGTCCGCGGAACAGGGGGCGGAGAAGGGAACCGGCATCGGCCTTTCCATCGTGGAACAAATCGTAGAAAGGCACGGAGGTTCAATCGCCGTCGAAAGTATTCTGGGCAAAGGTTCGACGTTTACCGTGTCGTTACCGACGACGGGAGCGCACGTTCCGGGATGACACTAGTGAATATACGAGAGCCGACGATGTATAACTAAAACAATGATCCAGCAGCGCTGTATTTAAATCCCCTAATTCATTAGGCAGAAGACGTCCCGGTGAAAGCCGGGACGGTTTCTCTGCCGTTAGAGGATTACTGGATTGTGACCAGTGCCGGTGAATCGATTTCAGCGGGGCAGTGGTTATGGTAGAAAGCGCAACGTCGACAACGGTCCGCTATACGCAGGGGAAACTCACCGGCCTCCTGTGCATTGCGTAACTCGATAACGGCGGCTTCCGCCGCCTGTAGGCTGGGCTGGACGCGAACAGCCTGATTCGGATGGAGGAAGTGGAGGTACGCTTCGGACACCGTGAGTCCCGTCGCTCGCTCCACCGCCAGCGCGTAGAGTTGAACCTGTGTCTGATATGTAAGCGCAGCCTCTGCGGCTTGTTCGCGATTTACTTGGTTTGTCTTGTAGTCCACCAGGACGATGCTGCCGTTTTCAACGAACCAAAGATCTACCTGTCCGCTTACAACGACATCTTCTACCGCCACCAGAAATCCCCATTCGCGTTCGACACGCGCCGCAGTTCTGGCACGCGATCCTAACAAATGACTAAGAAACGTCTCTGCCAACGCCCTCGATTGCGGAGTCGCCTCAACCTCTTCGCCTGCGAGTAAGCGATGAACTTCGCGCCCCAGTTCGCTGGCCGGGAGTGCGCCTGCTTCGAAGTCCTCGCCGCGCTCTACCAGACGTACGGGACGCCGCTGCTCCCAGCCTAGTTCATGCGCCAGATAGAACTTGCGTGGACAGTCGGCAAACGTTGCGACGGCTGTCACCGTTACCGCGGAATCGTACTGACCGTTCACAACGGGCTTCCGCAATTCGTCGATGCCGCCGCCTTCATCGAACAGAAAACTACCTTGTTCCGCTAAGCTCGGTTTCTGTGCCGCTCGAACCACACGCGCGGTAAATGTTCGGCCATCGGGCGAAGAGATCTGCAACACACTCGGCTTCCCGAACTCCGGTTCAAACGGCTTGATGAAGACTTCACTAATTCGGCCAGCCCAATGCATATCGCGCTCTTTGGAATAGCTCAGAACCAGGTGTTCTTCGGCCCGCGTTAATGCGACGTAGAGCAGCCGCGAACTTTCTTGTTTCTCCCGTTCTTTGATCACTGCCAGATTTGCGGCTTGGAAGTTATCGTCCTGCCCGTCATCGTCCGCATGCGTGCGCCACTTTGCACCGAGCCCAATCTCCGGCGTAAACGAAAAAGCCGGGCTTGTGTTCCGCGTTCCCTTATTCATGGACGCTACAAACACGATAGGAAACTCAAGCCCCTTCGCCGAATGCGCCGTCATCATCCGTACGGCATCGCGACCACTGTCGAGCGGCGTTTCGGGGTCACCCGTATCTACTTCCCGGAGGCGCTCCAATTCTTCTACAAACTCTTGAATCGGTGCATCCGCCATTCGCGCCATGCCAAGAAACCGATCGATCGTCGCGCCATCGAGCGTCCCTGGACGATACGGATAATCGGTCTCATCGACAGCGCGAAGAAGCAAACGGTCCAGCGCGATGTACGGGGCCGCATCGCGCCAATTTTCGAGCCGAGTGCGAAAGGCCAGAA
>CAXSIG010000066.1:10689-14065 GCA_964237255.1 uncultured Bryobacteraceae bacterium | reverse complement strand
CGAGCAGGACCCCGAGACCGCCGGTAAGTTCGTCGCCATGATGGGCGCCGAAGGCATCAAGGAATTACTCAAGAAGATCGACGTTGAATTCTTAAGCGAAGACATTCGCGAAAAGATGAAGACGGAAACTTCCCAGCAGAAAAAACTGAAGTTCGCCAAACGGCTGCGCGTTGTCGAAAGCTTCCGCAAGTCCGCTAACAAGCCGGAATGGATGATTCTCGATGTCATCCCGGTCATCCCACCGGAATTGCGGCCGCTGGTACCGCTGGATGGCGGCCGCTTCGCGACTTCTGATCTGAACGATCTGTATCGGCGCGTCATCAATCGCAACAACCGGTTGAAGAAGCTGATGGAACTCCATGCGCCGGACGTCATCGTCCGCAACGAAAAGCGCATGCTCCAGGAAGCTGTCGACGCCCTCTTCGATAACGGCCGTCGTGGTCGCGTGCTTCGTGGCGCGAACAACCGTCCGCTCAAGTCGCTCTCCGATACGCTTAAGGGAAAGCAAGGCCGCTTCCGCCAGAATCTCCTCGGTAAGCGCGTCGATTACTCCGGCCGTTCCGTCATTGTGGTCGGTCCCGAACTGAAGCTGCATCAGTGCGGATTGCCGAAGAAGATGGCGCTCGAACTTTTCAAGCCGTTCATCTATCATCGGCTCGAACAGCGCGGTCATTGCACCACCATTAAGCAGGCCAAGGAGCTTGTCGAGCAGCAGGATCCCGTGGTTTGGGACATCCTGGAAGAGGTCATCAAAGACCACCCAATCCTGCTCAACCGCGCTCCCACGCTGCACCGCTTAGGTATTCAGGCGTTTGAGCCCGTGCTGGTCGAAGGCAAAGCCATTAAGGTTCACCCGCTCGTCTGCACCGCTTTCAATGCGGATTTCGACGGTGACCAGATGGCTGTTCACATCCCGCTCTCGCCCGAAGCCCAGATCGAAGCATCCACTTTGATGCTCGCGTCGAACAACATCCTGTCTCCCGCGCACGGCGGACCCATCGCGGTTCCCACGCAGGACATGGTGCTTGGCTGCTACTACCTCACGAAAATGAGGCCTGGTTCGAAGGGTGAAGGCCGTACCTTCGCTTCCACCGACGACGTTCTCATTGCGCTTGAAATGGGCGAAGTGGAAACGCTGACGTCCATTAAGCTGCGCTACACCGGCAAAGTCATCGACCTCACGAAGGCGTTCGACTCCCAAAACGTGGTCCATACCGAGCCTTCCGAATACGTGAAGCAGTACATGGAAACCACCGTGGGCCGCGTGATTCTGAACGACGAGCTTCCGGAAGACATGCCGTTTATCAACGGCCTGCTCAAGAAGAAGGGTCTCGCTCAGTTGGTCCAATATTGTTACCTGAAGTTCGGCCTTCACGTGACAGTCAACATGCTTGACCACGTAAAGAACCTGGGCTTTCTCTATGCCACGCGCGCCGGTATCTCGATCGGTATCGACGACATGGTTGTCCCTTGGTCCAAGCCCCAGTTGGTACGGGATGCCGAAAAGGAAGTGGTTGCGGTCGAATCGCAATATCAGGACGGCGCCATCACCACCGGCGAACGCTACAACAAGATCATCGAAATCTGGAGCAAGGTTACCGAACGCGTTTCAGATGAAATGTTCTCCGCCATGGAAGAGGACGACCGTACCGGCCGCTACCTCAACCCGATTTACATCATGGCCGATTCCGGCGCCCGCGGTTCGAAACAGCAGATCCGCCAGCTTTCCGGTATGCGCGGCTTGATGGCCAAACCATCCGGCGAAATCATCGAAACGCCCATCACTGCTAATTTCCGCGAAGGCCTCAACGTGCTGCAGTATTTCATCTCCACGCACGGTGCTCGTAAGGGTCTGGCCGATACCGCACTTAAAACCGCCGATTCCGGCTACCTCACCCGCCGCCTTTGCGACGTGGCGCAGGACGTCATTGTCAGCGAATCCGATTGCGGCACCACGGAAGGCATCTACGTCGAACCGATTATCGAGTCGGGCGAAATCATCGAACCGCTTCGCGACCGTATTGTGGGCCGTGTGGCGCAGGAAGATCAGCTTGATTTCGAGGGCAATACGATCGTTCGCGTTAACGAAGAAATCACAGAAGAACTTGCCAGCCGCATCCAAGCTGCCGGCAGTGATCGCGTGAAGATTCGTTCCGTGCTCACCTGCGAATCGAAGCGCGGCGTGTGCGTCCTCTGCTATGGCCGCAACCTGGCGACCGGGCGTCTTGTCGAACGCGGCGAAGCGGTGGGTATTATTTCCGCTCAGTCTATCGGCGAACCCGGAACTCAGCTCACCATGCGTACCTTCCACATCGGTGGTACGGCGACGCGAGTCTCCGAACAATCGACCCAGGACGCCAAGTCCGATGGCTTCGTTCAGTACATCGGGATGCAAAGCGTCAGGAACGAGAAGGGCGAGTTGATCGCCATGAATCGTGCGGGCATCATCGCGGTGCTCGATGAAAAGCATCGTGAAAAAGAGCGCTACCCGGTTGTTTACGGCGCAAAGATTTTGGTCGAAGATGGAGCTCCCGTCAAAACGAACCAAAACCTTCTCGAGTGGGATCCGTACACGTTCTCGATCCTGACTGAAGTCTCCGGTGTGATTCATTTCAAGGATCTGGCCGAGGGCGTCACCATGAATGAGCAAGTCGATGAAGTGACCGGCATGTCTCAACTCGTGGTGGTCGATTCACCGGACGAGAAGCGCCAGCCGATGATTCAGGTGAAGTCGGATGGCGCGAAGTCGGATGGCGCGAAGTCGGAAACCAAGAAGTACCTCATGCCGACCCATGCTCACTTGATGGTGCGCGACGGCGATGTGGTCCATGCGGCCGACGTGCTCGCGAAGATTCCCCGCGAAACCACGAAGACCAAGGACATCACGGGCGGTCTGCCGCGCGTAGTCGAATTGTTCGAAGCCCGCAAGCCGCGTGACCCGGCGATCATGGCCGAAATCAACGGCATCGTGAAGTTCGGTGAAGTGGTCAAGGGCCAGCGCCGCTTGTACGTGATTGGTGATGACGGGGAGGAGCGCGAATACTCCATTCCCCGCGGTATCCACATAAACGTGCAGGAAGGCGAGCGCTTGAAGGCCGGTGATCCGCTGATGGACGGTCCCCGTAACCCGCACGACATTCTTGCCGTGCTGGGTGAGAAGGAACTGCAAAAATATCTGGTCAACGAAATCCAGGAAGTTTACCGTCTGCAGGGCGTCAACATCAACGACAAGCACCTTGAAGTGATCAGCCGTCAGATGATGCGGTGGATCAAGGTAGAGGACATCGGCGACACCGAATTTCTCCCGGAAGAAGTTGTCGACCGTTTCAAGTTCCGCGCGGAGAACCTGCGCGTCGCCGAAGCGGGTGGACGGGAA
>CAXSIG010000066.1:5873-10679 GCA_964237255.1 uncultured Bryobacteraceae bacterium | reverse complement strand
CTTCTGGGCATCACGAAGGCTTCGCTCTCAACCGACAGCTTTATTAGCGCGGCGAGCTTCCAGGAAACCACGCGCGTACTCACCGAAGCCGCCATTAACGGCAAGGTGGACTACCTGCGCGGTCTCAAGGAGAACGTCATCATGGGCCGCCTGGTCCCGGCTGGCACCGGTATGGAATATTACCGGAGAGTCAAGATTGCGGGCGAAGATGTGGTGGAAGAGCCGGTGGTGGAACAGACCCTCGACTCGATCCCCGGGTACGACGACGAAGCCCGTATTCAGTACACGGGTGGCTTGTCGGAAGACTTGGCCGATGTTTCGCTAGCCGAGTAGTTCAACAGCAACAGTAAGCAGGTCCGAGGCCGGGCGGAGCGAAAGCTCTTCCCGGCCTTTTTTTGCGATCTGTGCGCTTTAGTGATATTTACGAAAAGCGTTAATCTGATTGCTTCACACACCCAATTTGTAATAAACTTCCCAACACAGCGTGCGACGTAAGAACGCTCGAAACTTTCTTGAGGGAAGTCTAAACATGAACTGTTCCGCCCGGCTCGTCTCCGGTGTAATACTCGCGGCGGCGTTTACGGCCAGTTTGCCTGCGCAATCGATCTTCGGTACGTTGACAGGAATCATCTCGGACCCTACAAACGCGGTTGTCGCCGGGGCGAAGATCGTTCTTCGCGATGAGCAATCCAAGGTCACCCGTGATACGGTTGCCAACCATGATGGGTTTTATACCTTCATCTCCGTCCAGCCTGCCAGCTATCAGGTGATCGTCGAATCGCCCGGATTCGCGAAGTATCAGGAAAATCGCGTTGTGATTAACGGCGGCGACAAGATCAACGTAAACATTACCCTTAAGGTCGGAACAACCAGCGACACCGTGGAAGTAACCGCCAATTCGGATTTGGCGCCGGTCGATTCCGGTGAGAAGTCCTTCCGTCTTACGACTAAGGAACTCGACAACTTCGTCCAGGTGGGAAGCAACGCCGCTGAATTTTTGAAGATCATGCCGGGCTTTGCGATTTCCAACGGCACCTCGAACAGCGCATCGTTCGACGGCCAGAATATCGGGATTAACGGCAACGGCAACGGAGGCAATCAGAGTCCTCTGAACGGCGCCTACAGTTATAACGGCTTGCCCGGCAATTCTCTCGACATCACCGCCGATGGCGCGCACGTCTCCGACCCCGGTTGCAACTGCGCCACCCCCGTGAATCCGAACTCGAAGATGATCTCGGAGTTCAAAGTCACCATGTCCAACTTCAACGCCGAAAGCCAGAAGGGCCCAGGCGTAATCAGTTCCGTGGCCAAAGGGGGCGGCAGTGCTTTTCACGGCTCGGTATATTTTGACGCTCGCAATTCCGTATTGAATGCCAACGATTGGCTGTCCAACTACAGCGCGGTCAAACGTCCCGATAACGCATATTATTACCCCGGCTTTAATATCGGCGGGCCTGTACTGCTTCCCTTCACCAGATTCAATAAAAATCGCAACAAGCTTTTCTTCTTTAGCGGTTACCAATATTTCTATCAGGTTCAAGACACCGGCCTTCTTCGCGCCACGGTTCCCACCTTGGGCGAGCGTGATGGGAACTTTTCTCCCGACGAGTTAGCAAAGGAAGGGCGGATTACCGCCTCCGGCTCCGCGCCTGGACAGATCAACGCGAAGGGATTGGCAGTTTATCCGGGTGGCATTATTCCGCCGTCCGCAATTGATCGCAATACACAGGCGTTAATCAAGCTTTACCCCACGCCAAATGCCGATCCCAACTCGAATGGCGGTTACAACTGGGTGGACGATCTCACGTTCACGCAACCCAACGTGCAATGGCTGAGCCGTGTAGATTACAGCATTAGCGAAAACACCAAAATGTTCGTGCGGTACAACTATCAGCGCGAAACGCAGCCATTCCCCATCGGACTTTGGTCCGCTACCAAGCTGCAGCAAGTCCCGCTAACTACGCCCGTGATCGGAAAAAATCTATCCAATTCTGTCACGGCATCACTTACCCATGTCTTCAACCCCACCATGACAAACGAATTCGTATTCGGGTATAGCTTCATCGGCTTCCCGAATACTTTCGAGGATTTCTCTAAAGTCGATCGCACGAAGGTTGGGTACAACTACAAGGGTCTGTTCAAGAACGGCATTCTTCAGATTCCTAACATCGCAGCCAGCGGTGAAGTGGCCGGACTCGGTACCTACGGCGGCTTCGAGCTCGGCTCACGCGGTCTTTATGCCGACAAGTGGTTGCCGACCGTCAGCGACACGGTTTCGAAGGTCTGGGGCACCCACACTTTGAAAGCGGGCTTCTTCTGGGAGCATATTCGCAACTCGCAACCGAATAACGCGAACGTTCAAGGACAACTTTCCGTTACTGTTGGGAATTCCAATTCGATCGGCAATCCCTACGCCGATCTGCTAATCGGAAATCTTAACTCCTATAACGAAACGTCTTTTAATCGAGTTAATGATATTAGTTACGCCACTTACGAAGGCTTTCTCCAGGATTCCTGGAAGGTCACAAAGCGTCTGAGTCTCGATCTTGGCATTCGAATCACTCACTTCCAGCCCTGGGTGGACAATCTCGACTTCGGGTTTTCCGTATTTGACTATTCGAAGTACAACCCAAGTTGCAAACCTTTAGACTACTGCGGCTTTCTCTGGAACAAGCGCGACCCTTCGGTCCCGAATGGCGGATTTCCGACACGTGCCGCGTATTATCAGCCGCGGTTCGGCGTTGCTTTCGACGTCTTCGGTACAGGAAAAACGGTAATTCGCGGCGGTTGGGGACGTTATTACTACCATTCCTCCCAGTTCACCACCGGCTTGAATGTTTCGGCCGGCACACAAACCGTTACCCTGACGAACAATCAGGGAACAGGCGGAAACACTCCCTTGTTAGCGAACGAAATTGACTCGCTCAATTTCTCCTCCACCGCCCTTTCAACCGGAGCGGTCGATAGGAAGGATGACAAGAGTCCTTATACCGATAGCTATAGCTTTACGATTTCACAACGCGTTCCAGGTTCCGGATTGATGGAATTCTCATATGTGGGAAATCAGAGCAAAGATCTGCTCAACACCAGTGGCGGCGCGGGAAGTAATCTAAACCTGATACCCGTCGGAACCCTGCTTTCCTCCAACAACAACGGAGTGGACCCGAACAGCTTAACCACAAACAACTTCCGTCCTTTGAGCGGGTTCGCGGATGTTAGCTTAGCGACTCACAATCTGTACGCAAACTATAACGCGCTACAGGTTACCTATGCCCGAGTAAAGGGGCGCGCAGTTATTAGCGCTAACTATACCTTCGGAAAAGCGCTCGGAATTATCAGTCCAACGATCGATTCGTTCAACCTCGCCAATGATTACGGTGTGCAGGCGGGAAACAGGACGCATATTTTCAACACGGCATACTCTTATAATCTCGGCAGCTTCCTCCGAAACAAACTGGTGGGCGGCGCTATCAACGGGTGGCAGTTATCGGGCATCGTGCAGTTTCAGAGCGGCGCGAATTTGCCTGGCCAGCGGCAGCCAAATTTCGGGCTTGTTACGAACAGCTACAAGATTCCTGGAACCACGTACAACGTCAGCAATTCTTCCATCCTCGGGACCAACGCGATCGCTCTTCAACCAGTGCTCACCTGCGATCCGTCAATAAATCTTGCCGAGCACCAGTACATCAACAGCAGTTGCTTCGCTCTGCCTACACAAATCGGCCAGAACGGTCCGAATGTGCTCCACGCTATTTATGGACCCGCGTTCTTTAACTCGGATCTCGCAATTTTCAAAAACTTCTCCGTAACGGAAAAATCAAAGTTGCAATTCCGCATCAACGCTTTCAACTTCCTGAACCATCCTCTTTGGTCGTTTCCTGCCAGCGCGAACCTTGCGCTTGGGTTCAATGGGACCACTGGTGCTGTGAGTACTCCCTTGTTCGGTTACACTACCACCAAACAAGGGCATCGCATTGTTCAGCTTGCGGTTCGGTATACGTTCTAGTTCGTTTCTCCTCTTTGGGCTGGCCTCCACGGTAGTTGGTCAGCCCAAGAATCCCGACGTTCTGCTGAAACAGGCGATCGGAGAGCACCAAGCCGGCGATTTACGCGCGGCAATCGCCGACTACCGGAAATACCTCGCATCCAACCCGAATTCGATTCTTGCCATCGCGAATCTTGGTGCGGCGTACGCCAAAGAAGGTTCTTACGACGATGCAGCGGCTCAATATCGCAAAGCGTTGAAGTTGCAACCCGGCAATGCGCCGATTCAGATGAATCTAGCGCTTGCGTACTACAAAACCGGGCGAATCGAAGAAGCGTCTCGGGAGTTAGAGCAAGTTCATCGTACGGCTCCCGGCGAACAACAACCGATTTTGCTTCTCGCGGATTCCTGGCTTACGCTTGGTGAGAACAAGAAAGTAATTGCCTTGCTTCAGCCTGAGGCGGACCGCCGTCCGAATGATCTTGCTATCGCTTACGCGTTGGGTACCGCGCTGATTCGCGACGGTCAGATGACCCCGGGTCAAGTCGTTATCGACCGCATCCTCCGCAATGGCGATTCTGCGGAAGCCCGCCTCTTGCTTGGGACTGCGAAACTCACGGCGAAAGACTATCCCGCGGCGCTGGCCGATCTGAAGAGGGCCGTTCAGTTGAATCCGAATCTCCCGGATGCGAATACATACCTGGGCCAAGCGCTACTGGGAACGGGCGATTCCAGCGCGGCCTCCGACGCTTTTCGGAAATCTCTGGATGCTAACGCGAACGACTTCAACGCGAATCTCTTCCTTGCCGTTCTACTGAAAG
>CAXSIG010000066.1:0-5863 GCA_964237255.1 uncultured Bryobacteraceae bacterium | reverse complement strand
TGACGACAACTTCGACGAATCGGAAAAGCGGTTGAATCGAGCGCTACGGGTTCGTCGTCGCGATCCGCTAGTTCGTTATCAACTCGCCACCATCTCATT
Organism: uncultured Bryobacteraceae bacterium; assembly: GCA_964237255.1. GTDB lineage: Bacteria > Acidobacteriota > Terriglobia > Bryobacterales > Bryobacteraceae > JALYXI01. The sequence goes on along the minus strand of CAXSIG010000066.1, from coordinate 5,764 downwards.
AAAGCGCGAGGGCGGTTTAGCCGCCGCTCAACGCGAATTGGAAAGCATCACGAAGGAAGTGCCGGCATTCACTGAAGCCCACGTCGCGCTTGCCACAATTTACTATCGGCAAAAGCGCAAGGAAGACGGCGACCGCGAGCGCGCCACGGTGCAACGGCTGAATCGTGAAACACAGTTAAAACAACAGCAAGGCATAAACGTCAAGTGAATCGCCGGACCTTTCTGTCGCTGACCGGTCTACCGCTTCTCGGTTCGCCCAAGCTCGCCGCTTTCGAGGAAGTGCCTCCGTCAAAAAGCGGGATCACCTGGGTTCACCAAAACGCCATGTCGGCGGAGCGCTACCTTCCCGAAGCGCTCGGTCCTGGTTGCGCGTTCCTCGACTACGACAACGACGGCTGGATGGATATCTATATGGTTAACAGCGGCGCCAGCGATTTCTATACACCCGCGAAACCTCTGCGCAATGCGCTATATCGAAACAATCGCGACGGCACGTTCACCGACGTGACGGAAAAGGCCGGTGTCGGCGGCGGGACGTTTGGGATGGGCGTCGCGGTGGGCGATTACGACAACGACGGCTGGCCCGACATTTTCCTCACATCCTACGGACGATGCATTCTCTACAAAAACAACCGCAACGGAACGTTTACCGATGTCACGGCGCACGCGGGTCTGGAGACCCCCGGATTTACTACGAGTGCCGTGTGGTTTGATTACGACAACGATGGCCGCCTGGATCTCTTCGTTTGCAGCTTTGTCGCCTATGGCGAGAACGACCGTCGCTCTTGCGGTGAGAACAGCCTGGGCCAACGTTATTACTGCATCCCTCGTTTCTTCCCAGGAACCGCGAGCTACCTGTACCACAACAATGGTGACGGAACGTTCACAGAAGTCGGTCACACGACCGACATTGGGAAGTCGGTGGGTAAGGGCTTGGGAGTAGTTGCAACTGATATCAATAACGACCGGCGAATGGATCTTTTTGTTGCCAATGACACGGTCCAAAATTTTCTATACGTTAACCGCGGGGCAGGGAAGTTCGAGGAGTCTTCGCTCGAAGCGGAAGTCGCGTTCAGCGAAGGTGGACAGCCCCGCTCCGGCATGGGTGTGGATGCCGCCGACGTCTTCAACACGGGGTACCAGGATCTCTTTGTCGCCAATGTCGATCAGGAGATGTTCTCTCTGTATCGCAATAAGAAGGATGGATCCTTTCGCGATGCCGCTCATGCGAACGGCGTGGCGCAATCCACGCGGCTGCTTAGCGGATGGGGGCTGAAGTTTTTCGATTACGATAACGACGGCGCGCTCGATCTCATTCTCGCCAACGGCCACCCCGACGATATGATCGAACACTACTCGGCGGCGGTGAAGTACAAAGAGCCACTGTTGCTGTTTCGCCAGGAACAAGGCAAGTTACAAGACGTTAGCGCTCAGGCGGGGAACCCGTTTCAAAATAGTTATTCCGCCCGCGGTCTCTCGGTGGGCGATTTCGACAATAACGGTTACCCGGACGTTTTAATCGCCGTGAACGGGGGCGCGCCTCTGCTGCTCCGAAATCTTGCGGCGAGCGGCAACAATTGGTTGGGTTTAAAGCTGGAAGGAGTAACCTGCAACCGCGATGCGATCGGCGCACGAATTCGGTGGCAAGCCGACGGGGTGGTTCGTTCCCGTATGAAGAATGGCGGAGGAAGCTATCTTTCCTCGCACGACCCGCGCGAGGTTCTCGGCATCGGCAAAGCAACCGAAATCGAATGGGTGGAAATTACCTGGCCCGCTCCCAGCAAAACCGTCCAGCGTCTGACAAAATTGCCCCTCAATCGCTACGTCACTATCAAAGAATCCACATAGCGTAGAGCGCCCGGTTACACTGGCGTAATGAAGCGTAAAATTGCGTTGCTGCTTCTTTCGTTCACGGTGGTGGTCACCATCGGCTTCGCTCAACGAAATGCCGAGCATCCCGTTCGGTATCCTTCACGGGGCACTCACTATGCCATATCGGCAGGTTCGGACTACGCTACCGATGCTGGAATGCGCGCGTATCAAGCGGGTGGCAACGCTGTGGACGCAGGTGTCGCCGCGATGTTCGCCGCTTCCGTTACTGAATACTCGCACTTCGGCTTCGGGGGAGAAGCGCCGATTTTGATCCGCACGGCAGACGGCAAGGTTCACTCCATTGCGGGTGTTGGAACCATGCCGAAAATGGCGACTGCGGACTTTTTCCGGAATCACAAAATGCAGCCTGGCGAGATTACATCCCCGCCGGAGAAGAATGGTCTCAAGGGAATGGTACCGGTTGCGGGCATTCTCCCAGCGTTGGTACCCGGCATGGTTGATGCCGGTTTGGTCGCGCTTCGAGAATATGGCACGCGCTCTTTCTCGGATGAAATTGCGCCTGCAATTGAGTTGGCCGATGGCGCGGGAATCGATGAAATGCGCTACAGCACGATTCTTGGCAGCGCTCCGTTTATCGAACTTTGGCCGACATCGAAAGCGGTGTTCCTCCCAAACGGCCGCGTGACTCCACTGGGCGACATTTTTCACCAACCAGATTTGGCGCGCACGCTTCGAGCGATGGCCAACGCTGAAAAGCAGGCGCTCGCTAAAGGTAAATCGCGTGTCGCCGCCATCGACGCGGTACGGGACTACTTCTATCGTGGCGAGGTTGCCCACAAAATCGACGCTTTCTCTCAGGCGAACGGCGGCTTGCTGCGTTACGAGGACATGGCGGCTTTCAAACTGACGCCCGAGGAACCGCTCTCGACGAATTTTCAGGGCTATCAGGTTTACAAGCCGGGCTTCTGGAGTCAAGGCCCGACCATGATCCAGGCGCTGAACATCTTAAACTCATTCGACTTGGTTTCCATGAGGTTGAATTCAGCGACTTATATCCATACGCTTGTGGAAGCGCTGAAACTCGCCTACGCCGACCGGGATACCTACTACGGCGATCCGCGCTTCGCCAAGGTTCCAATGGAGCGACTCCTTTCCACATCCTACGCCGACGAACGCCGAAAACTCATAGGACCGACAGCATCGCTTTACTCCCGTCCAGGAAAAATTGCCGGATATGCGTCGCTGCACCCATCAGAATCCGAGATTACGCGCCTCCACATCGACGACGCACTCATGGCGAAAGATACTACATGTGTCGACGCCGTCGATAAGTCCGGCGTGATGTTTTCGGCGACCCCGTCGGGGGCTTGGCTGCCCTCCGTGATCGCAGGCGATACGGGCATCCCGCTGACCGAACGCGCTCAAAGCTTCCTTCTGGTCCCTGGCCACCCAAATGAACTGGCCGGTGGGAAACGACCGCGCGTCACCCTTAGCCCCACCCTCGTCACTAAGGACGGCAAAGCGTTCGTCGCGCTCTCCACACCCGGTGGGGACAATCAGGAACAGTCGCTCATCCAAGTGTTGCTGGATGTGATTGAGTTCCGGATGAATGCCGAACAAGCCTTGGAAGCCCCGCGCTTCCAGACCCGGCATTTGGTATCCAGCTTCGATAATCACGCCATGAACCCCGGCGACTTGCTATTAGACGAGCGAACAAATCCACAAGTCATGGGTGAACTTGGCGAGAAGAGGCATATCTTGGGCACACGCTCCCGCTGGTCCAGTGGGGCAGCTCCTGTGATGATACGCGTCACTCCCGGCGGAGTAATAGAAGCCGGCGCGGATCCGTATGGCTACCGTTCCGCTCGCGCGTGGTAAACGCGCAGCCGTCGCTATTTGATGTTCCGGGGGAGGAAGAGCTAGGTCAGCCTGCTCAGGATCAGCCCAGTCTCGTCCCCATTCTCCGCCCTCGACTAGATCGATTAGCCGCTCATAAGATCTTTATCGGCGGAAGTTCGTGGAAATATGAGGGCTGGCTCAAACAAATTTACTCGCCTTCCCGCTATGTAACGCGGGGACGTTTTTCCAAGAAGCTTTTCGAGGAAACTGCCTTACGGGAATACGCCGAGATATTCCCCACCGTGTGCGGCGACTTCGCTTTTTATCAATTCCCTACGGATGATTTCTGGCGCAGGCTTTTCTCGCAGGTGCCGGATCAATTTCAGTTCGCGTTCAAAATCCCGGAGCAAATTACTTGTCGGATTTTTCCAGACCTTCCACGCTACGGCGCGCAAGGTGGCTTACCGAACCCCACGTACCTTGACGCCCGACTTCTTAGTGAGGCGTTCCTTCGCCCGCTAGAGCCATTCCAAAACCAAATTGGCGCGCTAATATTTGAGTTTGGACCATCCAGAGTTGGTGCGCGCGATTTTGTCGAAATGCTTGCAGCGTTTCTTGTCCGACTCCCGAGGCAGTTCCGGTACGCGGTGGAAGTCCGCAATCCGGAATATCTCACGCCGAGATACTTCTCGCTCCTTTGCGACCATAACATTGCGCACGTCTATAATTCCTGGACGCGCATGCCGCCGCTAGAAATTCAAATCGCCATACCCGATTCCCGTACCGCCGACTTTCTCGTGACTCGCGCTCTGCTGCGCCCAGGACGGCTATACGAAGAAGCGGTCCGCCTTCTTGCACCCTACACCGAGATTCGCGATCCGAACGAGGAAGTACGGTCCGCGCTCCGGGAAATCCTCGAAATCTCAAGGGGAGAACGCCGTACCAGTTTTCTTTTTATCAACAATCGCCTGGAGGGCAACGCTCCGGGGACCATCGTTCACATAACGGAAGACTGAGGCCAATTTGCTACAATAGGCTTGTCTTACACACGGGCTCTTAGCTCAGTTGGTTAGAGCGCTACCTTGACACGGTAGAGGTCGGCAGTTCGAATCTGCCAGAGCCCACCATCCTCTTGCAACATTGACTCGCGGAAATTCATAGGGTCGGTCAATTTAATCATCTTAAAGTCTCATTTGTTCGATTTTGATTGGTGTTATTCTAACGCACAGTGATTTTCTGCGTGCTTTTGCTCTGGATTTTGTGTGCTGCGTCGCCACCAATCTCCGGTCAGGAATGGACAAGCTGGGGAGGCGATCCAGGTGGATCTCGTTTTTCAGCGCTTCAGGACATTAACAAACAAAATATTTCGACACTGAAGCCGGCTTGGACATTTCACACAGGAGAAATGATCCGCCAACGAGAAAACTTTAACCCGAAGCGCGTAGAGCCGTTTGAAACTACACCGCTGGTGATTGATGGTGTGATGTACCTATCCTCGCCTTCGGGCAAGATATTTGCCCTTAACTCAGAAACTGGCGAGAAAAATGGGCATTTTCTCCGGGTTACCATATCTCAAACCAGAAGATAGTCAAGAGCGAACTGGTTACGCTTTGCCTGGTTCTTTTGGCTATCTCCGGCCGATCCCGTTGGCTTTCGACGCTGCCAAGAAAACTAGCAGCTTGTGCCTTGTCAGCTTACTTACTATTGATCATGCGCTACGCCATCCTCGAGCTCGTGAATCCGACTGTTGCATATCACGCTCACCGCGGTGTCTCTTACTGGCAAAGCGCGGATGGACGCGATCGTCGAATAGTGACCGGATTCTTCTCGAACTTGTACGTCCTTGATGCTGACACGGGACGACCGAAGCTGAATTTCGGTGATCGCGGAGCTGTCGATCTTCGAAAAGGCATAGCCGACTCTTGGCCCAAAGCAATCTATGCCGTCACTTCCCCCCTGCGATATACAAAGAACTTGCGATCGTCGGTGCCGAGATTCCTGAGGAGCCATCTCGCGGACCAAGCGGCGAGGTACGAGCGTTCAATGTAAAAACTGGTGCACTCGTGTGGACATTCCATCCAATACCGCAAGA
>CAXSIG010000065.1:1857-14154 GCA_964237255.1 uncultured Bryobacteraceae bacterium | reverse complement strand
TAAGCTGGTGCTGCAGCTCCAACCTAATGAGGGTATCGCGCTTCAGTTCGACGTCAAAGTGCCTGGGCCGGAGATTGAGATGCGTCCCGTCACCATGGATTTCTGTTACTCGAACATCTTCGGCAAATCGTCGAAGACTGGCTATGAGACGCTGCTCTTCGATTGCATGATCGGCGATCCCACACTTTTCAAAACCGCCGCCGCGGTGGACGCGGGATGGGAGATCGTGCAGCCTGTCCTCAATCGCTGGGCCAATGAGAAGCCTACCGACTTCCCCAATTACTCGGCAGGGTCATGGGGTCCCCAAGCCTCGTTCGACCTGCTTGAGAAAGACGGACGGCACTGGAATAAATGATCGTCGCGGGTGATATCGGCGGGACGCACACACGGCTCGGCGCTTTCTCCGGAGGGCCAGCGTCCCCCAAGCTGGATCGGGAAGCGGAGTTCGCAAGCCGCGACTATCTATCGATGGAAGCGATCGTCCAGAAGTTCGTCCAGCCGGATGAGAAGCCGGAAACGTTTTGCTTCGGCGTATCGGGCCCGATTGTGGACGGTGTGGGTCGCCCGACGAACCTGACGTGGTGTCTCGATTCCGCCGCTATGGCAAAAACGCTTGGCGCGCCGGTGATGCTGATCAACGATTTGGAAGCCAACGCGTACGGCGTCTCGACTCTCGGCCCGGAGGATCTGGTGACGCTGCAGGAGGGTTCGGGACAACGCCACGGTGACGGAGCCGTTATCTCAGCAGGTACCGGATTAGGGGAAGCGGGCCTGTTCTGGGATGGAGCGAGTCACCGGCCATTCGCATCCGAAGGAGGGCACTGCACGTTCTCTCCAAATTCGGAAGAGGAAGTGGATCTTCTTCGCTACTTATCGAAAAAGTTTCCGGGACACGTGAGTTGGGAGCGTGTTCTCTCCGGTCCAGGTCTGTACAACGTTTACCAATTTTATCGAGACACGGGCCGTGAACCGGAACCTGAATGGTTGGCCGCGGAGATCGCGAATGGAGATCCGGCGGCCGTAATCTGTGAAGGCGGTGCGGGATCCAAATCGCCGCTTTGTGAGAAGGCCGTTGTCATGTTCTGCTCCTTGTATGGATCGGAAGCCGCCAATCTTGCTCTCAAGATGTTGTCCTTCGCGGGGATTTACATCGGGGGAGGTATCGCGCCACGAATGGTCGGCAAGTTGAAGGAGGGTTCCTTCTTGGAAGCGTTCCATGCAAAAGGACGCATGCGTTCGGTGCTGGAACGGATTCCCGTGCATATCATCATGAACGATAAAACGGCCCTTCAGGGCGCCGCCCGCCGCGGGATGTTGTAATGACCCTCCCGTCATCGTCGCCGTGTGACTTCGACTGTGCTGTTAAAATTGGCCGATGATCGCTAAGCTTTCGTTCCTGGGAATCGTCGCTGTTGCTTGTTTTGCTCAGGCGATCGATGCACAAAAGGCATCTAAGATCGAGGATGTGATGCGGCTGTCCAAGATGGACACGATGGTGGCTGCCAGCCTTGATCTCATTGCAAAACAGATGAAGTCGGGCTTATTGCAACAAACTTTGGGCGTTCAGATGAACGATAGCGATAAGAAGATGTTCGATGGATTTCAGGATCGCCTGACAGCAATCATGTCGGCAACGATGTCCTGGGAAAAGGTGAAGCCGATTTACACCAAAGTGTACGCGCAAGAATTTACCGATTCGGAACTGGATGGCATGATCGCGTTTTATAGTTCCGACACGGGCCGCGCTGTGATTAATAAGACTCCCGCGGTTATGGCGCGCGCGAGTCAAGAAATGCAGGAGTACATGAAATCCGCGGTACCTCAGTTTCAAGCTGCTATTGCGGAGTTTATGGAGCAATCGAAGACCCAGGGAAAAGCGCCGCGCGCTCAGCCTAAGAATCCAAAACAAAACTGAAAGCGTTACAGCTTAAGCGGAAGTGAACTAGTAGACGCGGGCGTTGGGGTTGTATTCGCGCCAATCGAACCAATAGTCTTTGGTTACCTGAACTCGTGAGAGACAGGCTCCCTTCGATTTTCCTTCTGTGGCGCAGCCTTCGAAGTTCCAGCGGCTTCCTGTGACCGAGTCCACCAAAACGCCGGACTCTGGCAGGCGGTAGAAGTCCCCGTAATTGCCAGTCTCGAAAGCGCGCACCGAAGTGCGATCGGGACCAACCGCAAGGATAACGGGCGGACTCTGCACTACGCCGTCACGCAGCACTCGGTCATAACGATAAGCGCGAGACTTCCCATCTACCTCCATAGCGAGTACGATATCTCGCTCTGCCAACCCGTCGCCTTCATGGCTGATCACCACGGGGCGATGGCGCATTTTCACGTCCCAATCCTTCGGCGCATATTCGGCGGCATAAGGCGCGGATTCGTGCAGGACGGATCCGTTCGGTTGCTCCGTTCGCCACAGACCAAACGTCAGTTCGTCTGACGCAACACGGTTCAGTTGCTTGCCCGCGAGCGGCCCGGAAATCGCGCGACCGCTAATCTGTTGCCAGAAGCTGCCCGTTTGCTCGTCCTGCATGATGAAGTTCTGGTTGTTAATTCCCGCAAGATGGAAGCGCAGAACGACGCCGTCTACCTTGCGCCCCCACACCAGACCGGTGTGACAGAGCGTTCAATAAGTGGCAACGATTGGAACGCCGTCCACCGAATCGTTCACAATGTGGTGATAAGCGATAGCGCGCACCGGATACGCGCGCGCACCGCCGCCAAGGTGAACCGCCAGTACCTTTTCCTCGGGATCGAGATGGGCGGAAGCGAGAGTGTCGAAAGCGGGAGCATCGATCGGATGAAACATTTTTTCGTAGACGTTGATATGCGTAAGGGCTGCGAACGCTGTGGCCAAGACCGTAGCTGCTAACACGCCGATCCGTCGCCACCGCCCAACTCCAACGCGCCAGTAAACCATGACCGAGACTACAGCGCAGGCCGCGCAAAGCGCACTGACCACGCCTCTCCACTCCATCACGCGAAGCGCCGCTGCCAGTTCGACCGCACCCTGATGACGGAATGGGCGAATGACGTAAACAGGGTACGCAAGGCAGAATAAGGCTGCGGCGAAACAGAGCCAAACCACCAGCAACGCAACGCGTCTCATAATGGGGAATTGTATCCCGATACGGCGCTACTAAGAGGGTAGATGACAAAGACTTGGACGTTGCTGCTATGCGCCTCCGCCGCTTTGGCGCAGAAACAAGAGCTTGCGCTCACACTTGGGGGGACACTAACGACCGACCGTACCGCGCAGAACGCGACGAAACTGAGCCTGGATTCCGGGGTCGACCTACAGGCCAATTACGAATATCGCGTGATGAACGCGGTGTTGGCGAAGCTCTATGTAGGCGTCGATTTCTTGGCGAATGGGCAGCGGAGTGTCACCAGTCTTGACCGGACGCTCACTCACGATGTCGCGACTCTGTATGTTGCGCCAAACGTAATGGTGAAGTTCTTCGGCGGCCCGGTGCACCCTTGGGTAACTGCCGGCGCTGGGGCCGCAATTTATGAACACAGCAAACTTCTGTTGAACGGACTTCCTAATCCTGTCGACCGCAATAGCACCCAGGGTTTGCTCATGGTTGGCGGCGGAGTGGATTTTCCGTTCCCCATCCTTCGGTTCCTCGCGCTGCGGGCTGAGATTCGCGATTTTTACTCAGGTAGCCCGTCCTTCAATACCAAAGTAAGCGGCGGTCAGAACAATGTCGTAGTGGGCGGTGGCGTGGTGTTGCGCTGGCACTAACGCGCGAGCGACACAGCGAGTAAGATGGCGCGCTTCACGCCGTCGACTGAGTTTTTTGAATTGAACATCTCGTCGAGCGAGTGAGCGCGCGCAGCTTGCCCGCCTCCGCCGATGGTAATTGCGGGAATACCGAGTTCCATAGGGACGTTGGCATCCGTAGAACCCTCGCGTAGCTCTTCCTGGACGCCCATGGCCCGGCTCACGGCGAGAGCGGTTTGGACGATCCGCGAATTCTCGGGTGTCTGGCCGGCGGGTCGCAGACCGACCATTTCGGGCGAAACGGAAACCGCGCCCTTGTTATTCCAACGCTTGTTTTCTTCCGCAATGGCTTCTTTGAGCGCGGCGTTGAACTTGGCGTCCACCGCTTTCAGGGAGTTCTTATCGGCGGAACGCATATCCACTTCCATCCAGGCGTCGAATGGGATTGCATTCACGCTGGTTCCGCCGCCGACGCGTCCCACGTTGAAAGTGGTTTTCGGCGTAGTGGGTACCTGAAAGTCGTCGATCTTAGCCATAGCGCGACCCATCGCTTGGATTGGGTTCGCCATCCCGAACGCTCCATAACTATGTCCGCCCGGACCTTTAAACGTGACGCGATACCGATAGCTGCCCACCCCGATATTCGTGATTCCAGTACCGGCGCCATCCACGGAGATGAAAGCATCGATCTTGTCTCGCATGGTTTCGCCGAAGAGTTGCTTCATCCCCCGGAGATCGCCAAGGCCCTCTTCACCGGTATCCGCAACGAAGGTGATGGTTCCGGGAGTTTGAACGTGCCCATCGTCCAGCGCTTTAATCACCGCAAGCATAGTGGCCAAGCCGCGACAATCGTCGCCGATGCCGGGGCCCTTCATAACTGTGCCTTCGCGCGTAACCTTGACGTTGGTTCCTTCCGGGAAAACGGTATCCAGGTGGGCGGCAAAGACGAGGTTTGGGCGAGGCTTGGAGCCGAAGCGGACGCCGATCACGTTACCCGCTTTGTCCATGGTGACGTTCTTCAGGCCAAGCTGCGTGAAGAGCCGAATGAACTCCTTGCCGCGCACTTCCTCTTTAAAGGGAGGCGCGGGGATTTCACAGAAGCGGGCTTGCTCGTCGAGAAAGCGAGGCTCGTTGCGTTCGGCGGCGGAAAACGCCGCCTGCATCGTGGGATCTTTCAGCAGCGCTTCGGGCGTTTGAGTGAGAGCGGGAGCGGCGAAGAGGAAGAGCGAACAGGCGAAACGCTTCATGGTCGATTGGTAAGAGAGTAGCAACACTCTCCACAAAGCGCGACAGCGCCCTGAGCGTCAGCTTGCGAATTGGGTTTAAAACAACGCGGTTGGGCGTCGGTTCCAGGTCTTCCCTTTTTCGCCGGCAATCTTCTCCAGATCGCCCAAATGGGCCGCCGCTTGCGTGAGCATGTGGTGCAGATCATTGCCGATGCTGATGAACGTGAACCCCTTCTCCAGGAACTCGGCAACGCGGCTGGTGCCGAAAAGAAAGAGTCCGAGGATCACGTTGTTCTTCTCGGCCTCGTCAATCAGCGTCTGCGTTGCCTTTTGCAGCTCCGGCGACGTATACATTTCCGGGAACTTGTATTTTTCGAAAAGTCCCATCGACATACAAAGATCGTTCTGCCCGAGGAAGAGAAGATCCACACCCGGAACGGCCGCGATCTCAGCCATGTTTTCGATGCACGACGCCGTTTCTACCTGTAGGGCCACAATCGCGTTATCGTTCCACGCTCCCGCGTAGCCGAGGAGGCCGTCCTTGTTCATCGAGCGCTGCGGAAAGTAAACCGAACGTGTGCCGGCTGTTGGATAACGCGCGCAACTGACGGCCTGTCGCGCTTCTTCAGCGGTGTTGATATAAGGAACCAGGACGCCGTCGGCTCCCAGATCCAAGGCTTGTTGGATGCCCGCGCGATCGTCATAGCCGCCGACCCGCACCATCGATTTGGCACCGCCGCTTGCAACCGCGCAAATCATGGCGGAGAGCTTTTCGTAACCCATCGGTCCGTGTTGCGTATCGATCAGTAGCCAGTCATAGCCGCTATGGGCGAATTGCTCCGCCACAGGAGGGCTGTGAGAGTTGAGAAAAAGGCCCATCTTGGGTGAGCCATCGCGAAGCTGTTGTTTAAATTCGGCTGATGTCATGTTTGAGTTTTAAGGCTACATCATAGTCGCAGCCGGTCAGTTCGCAACGGGAACTTGCTCGGCGCGTTCAATCACCAGAATGTCGACGGGACCGCGCCGCGATTCCAGCTTCAGACCGAGTTGTTCCTGCAGCGCGGTATAGATGGTCGGACCCGCCTCAGGTCCCGCGGCGGCGCTCTCCGGTGTCCAGGTCAAATCCAACTTGAAAAAACCGTCGAGCCCCGTCTTATCGAGGATCAGCTTGCGTTCGAATCGTGAAAGCAAAGATGCCAGCCTTGGTATATCCAGGTGCGGGGCGGCGATATGGCCGAAGTTTGCCGGATTGCGTTCGTCGTTGTCCGACCGCGTCAATTTCGGTCCATTCTTCCCAACGACGAGGGCGAGATAGGACAGCACTTTGTCCTCGTGGTGCATTCCGATCTTGAGCCGCTCTGTAAGAAGCGATCTGAGCATGAGAAGGAGCGGATCCGTGCTTGTTTCCGGCGTGGACTTCGCTTGAATGTCATAGCGAATGGCGCGAGACTTGATCCAGTCCGGCCCGGAGATTTGATCGCCGGACGACAGTCCATACGCGTAAATCAGACACTCCGAAAGAGTGACGTTTGACAGCGTAATCTGACCGTTGTGGGCCGTTCCCAAATTAATGACCATTTGGTCTGAGCCTGTTTCCGGGGAACGTTTCAAGCTTGCGACATCGAACTGAGGCGGGGACGCAAATAGTGAAGGCGCTACCGAAATTTGGAGCGACAATAACACCGCCGTGAATCTCAATGCGTTGTTCACGAACATTTGTTTTCTGTGTTTAGATTTCAGTCGTAGGACGCTTTAAGGCTGAAGACTGAAATTGATGAAAATGTTTGCGAGTCGCACCATTCTCAACTGCCAACGGCAATCGCGAGTGTCTGGGGTATGGCGGTTCCGCCCAGAACAAATACAACGGGGACGGAGTTGCCCGCAGCCGCGGCTGGGACTACAATGTTGAACTGATACAGTGCAACCGATCCAGGCACTAACCCAGCATAAGTAACTTGTGCGGGAACACCTCCAATCGTCACTGAAAACGGCATCGCCAGCGTCGCTCGCTGTTGAACGATCTGCCCCGTCGAAGTCGACGGCGTCACCGCGCCGAAACCGATGCCGTAAAACGTGACCGTGTCACCGGGCTTTGCGGCGCGCGCGTTGATTCCATTAATCGCACCTGATGGAGCGACGTAGGTCGCGCCATCCGGGAACAGCGCCGCCGCGTACTGTGTACCACCCACCTTGAACGAAGCCGGCGCTAAAACGCCGGGCTGCACTGTGTTTACGTTGAGTTGGTAACTCGCGCTGATGCCTGCCGGAGTGGTGATCGTCAGTTGTTGCTGGCCGGTCCCTAAGTTCGAAGGAAGCAGTGCGTTTACCTGTCCATCGCTGATGTAATCGACATAAGCGGCTTGGCCACCCACCGTCACCGAAACGCCCCCCAAGGAAGTTGGCGCATTGATTCCGCTGAAATCGTTATAACCCCACGTGCGGGTATCGGTAGCTAGCTGCGAGCCGTAGATCTCGATCCAGTCACCCGGCGAAACCGATGCCCCGCCGCCGAACGCAGCTGCCGCTGAAACGCCATTCGGGGAGATGGAGGGAAGCGCGCCTGCTACGGGAGTGAGTAGACGAACCACGTTGTTTTGATTGTCAACAACGTAGACTGTGCCGTTCGGACCAACCGCAACGCCCGTAGGATAAAACAGTTGCGCGGACGTAGCCGAGCCGCCATCGCCCGAATAGCCGTTCGTCCCGTTTCCGGCGATCGTGCTGATAATACCGTTCGTCGTCACCACGCGAACGCGGCTCGAGAAACTGTCCGCAATATATAGATTGCCGGCCGTATCGATTGCGATGCCCCGCGGGTTGTTCAGTTGTGCCGCAGTGGCCGGACCGCCATCGCCCGCGCGGCCGCTAGTAGCAATCCCCGCAATCGTTGTGATAATCCCGTTCGAAACTTTGCGGATTCGATTGTTGCCGCTATCGCTGATATAAAGATTGCCGGCGCGATCTATTGCCACTCCGATGGGATTATTAAGTCTCGCGTTTCTCGCGGGGCCGCCGTCACCCGCGAATCCGGCGTTACCGAATCCCGCAACCGTGTTGATGGTGCCGCCGGTCGTGATCATTCGGATTTCATTGTTGCCGGGATCGGCGAAGTAGATATTCCCGGAGCTATCCAGCGCGACGCCCGCGGGGTGAGAAAGAACGGCGGAGGTTGCCGGCGAGTTGTCGCCTGCCAGTCCGGGGCCTTGGTTCTGGACGCCCGCGATGGTGGAAATGGTCCCACCCGACACAACTTTGCGGATCACATAGTTGCTACTATCCGCGATGTACAGGTTCCCCGAGCCGTCAACAGCGATCCCGCTTGGAGCGGAAAGCGACGCGGTAGTTGCCGCCTTACCATCGCCTGAGTAGGAATTTGTCCCACTACCCGCAACAGTGGAGATATTGCCACCCGAAACTTTGCGAATGCGGTTGTTGTTCTGGTCTGCGATATAAAGGCTTCCCGAACTATCGATGGCAACACTGAACGGCAGGTTCAGCGACGCGGAAGTCGCGCCACTGCCGTCTCCCGAAAAACTTTGAGTATTGTTCCCGGCAGCCGTTGTAATGGTGTACTGGAGCGATGTCTGCCCCTGTACAACAAAAGCGAAGGCGGAGAGTGCTGCTAACGGTATGATTTGGCGCAACTGAATTGGACTCCTGTAGGGAACCATGGGTTACGCCACCTGTTTTTCTGTGGCAAATTCCGCGTAACTCCCTTGGAAGTCTTCCACTCTGCCGTCGTCGAAGTTCCAAATGCGCGTAGCCACCTCATCGATCAAGTCTTGATCGTGAGTAACCAGGAGCACCGTGCCTTCGTACCGTTGAAGCGCGACATTCAGAGCGTTGATGGCCTCTAAATCGAGGTGGTTGGTGGGTTCGTCGAGCACTAGAAAATTTGGCTGCTGCAGCATCAGGCGGCAGAAAATGAGCCGCGCCGCCTCGCCACCGGAGAGTGCGTCGGTGGGTTTCGCGCCTTCTTCCTGGGCGAACAACATGCGACCTAACAATCCCCGAAGTTCTTCGCGTGTAGCTTGAGGGTCGAACTCATTCAGCCACTCGAAAACAGTCAGGCCGTTTTTGATGGTTTCACGATGGTCCTGCTCGAATAAACCGATCTGCGCTTCGTGTCCCCACACGATTTTCCCAGCCACTTCGCCGTCGCGCTTCATCTCCACTTCCGGCGCGTTAGCCAACAACGCTTTGAGCATGCTGGTTTTGCCGGTGCCGTTCCGGCCCATAAGCGCGATCTTCTCGCCGCGAATTACGCGCGCCGAAAAGTTCTTAATTACCCGGTTGGAACCGTAGGACCAGTTCAGGTTTTCGCACTCCAGGATGTGTTTGCCCGAAGCGCGTTTCTGGTCGAACTTGATGAACGGGCGTTGGATGTTGGAGCGCGCCAGTTCGGTGGTTTGAAGCCGTTCGACTTCCTTTTTGCGAGAAGTAGTTTGGCTAGATCGCGTACCCGCTGAGAATCGAGCGATGAATTCGTTCAACTGCGCAATTTTCTTCTCACGCTGGGCGTTTTCGGATTCAATCCGGCTGCGGATCTGAGTCTTCGCGAACACCATATCGTCATAGCCGCCGGTATAGGTGATGATGGTCTGGTAATCGATGTCCGCGGTGTGGGTGCATACGCTATTGAGAAAATGGCGATCGTGCGAGATTACAATCAGGCAACCCTCATAACGGACGAGGAAATCCTGAAGCCAGTGGACGGAATCGAGATCGAGATAGTTCGTTGGTTCGTCTAGTAGCAGCGCGCCCGGGTGACCGAACAGAGCCTGTGCCAACAGGACGCGAACCTTTTCACCGCCCTGCAGTTCCGACATCCGGCGTTCGTGACGATCGTCCGGGATATCAAGACCCTGGAGCAGGATAGCGGCGTCCGACTCGGCGGTGTAGCCGTCTTCGTCGGCAACTATGCCTTCCAACTCGCCTAGCCGCATGCCGTCTTCATCGGTAAGATCGGCCTTATCGTAAAGCTTTTCACGTTCCGCCAGCGCGGTCCAGAGCGGCTTATTACCCATGACCACGGTGTCGATGACGCGGAACTCGTCAAAAGCGAACTGGTCCTGGCGGAGAACGCCAAACTTCTTCGGTCGAACCACGGTGCCCTTCTGCGGTTCATTTTCGGCCGTGAGAAGTTTCATGAACGTCGACTTGCCTGCGCCGTTCGGCCCGGTCAATCCATAACGGCGACCAGCGATGAAAGTGGTGCTTACATCTTCAAACAGAATTTTCGCGCCAAAGCGCATGGAAACATTGCTTACAGAAATCACAAATTGTCCTGGGAATTTCCAGTTTAGCGCGGCTCGGCGAAGTACCGGTAAACCACCAAAACTACGGACATAAGAGGAACAGCGAACACGACGCCAAGCGGTCCGAAGATTGCGCTGGCAAAGATGACTCCAAGGAAGACCACAAAGGGGGCCAGATGGGTACGCCTGCCGAGAATCTGAGGGGTAAGATAAAAACCCTCCAGCGCTTCGACGATCACCCACACAGCCAACGCCCCGAGAACGTAGCCCATCGGGCGGCCGGCGAAAAAAGATGCGCAGAGCGTAACAATCAGGCCGATGGGCGCCCCGAACAGGCCGCAGAACGGACCTAGAAGATACCAGACCGGAACATGGGCAATCGCGAAACCCACCGTGTACAGAACGGCGAGGATCGCGGTAATTTGCAGCTGCCCCTTGAGCCACCCACCCAATACGCCGACAATCTGAGCGGGTAAGGAGCGGCGTGGAGGAGGAGTTACCTCTTGCACATAGCGGGGAGCTGCTCTTTGAGCGCCTTCAGTTTGGGTAGGTCGTTGAAGACGATATACGGGTAATTCGGGTTCCGCTCCAGGAAGTTCTGATGGTACTCTTCCGCCGCGTAGAATCCTTTCATAGGAACTACCTGGGTGACAATTTTCTTCTTGCCGTAAACATGAGCGGTTTCCAATTGGTCTATATAGGCCTGGGCGATGCGCTTCTGCTCGTCGCCGTTGTAGAAAATGGCGCTGCGGTATTGAGTTCCGGTATCGGGACCTTGACGGTTCAGTTCGGTAGGATCGTGCGCGACGGCGAAGTAGACTTTTAACAATTGGCCGAACGTGACTTCGGAAGGGTCGTACGTGATTTTGACTGATTCCGCGTGACCGGTTCGACCGCCGCTCACTGTCTCATATTGCGCCGTGTTCTTCTCGCCGCCGGAGTAACCGGAAACTACATCGGTGACACCTTTGACATGCTTGAAGACGGCATCCACACCCCAGAAGCAGCCTCCCGCAAGAACAGCCGTTTCAGAACCCTTGGTCTTTTTCTCATCCACGGTGGCGTCGGGAATCGTTGCGGCGGATACACCCGCAGCCAGCAGGCCCGCCCAAACTAGCAGTTGTCTCATGACTGCTTAGATGCTATCGCGAGACCGATTCTTTTGCTCGCGCCTCTTCCAGTTTCGCTGTAGCCAGGGCGCGATTCGGCCCGTCGTAGTGCTCCAGGTATTTGATGGCCCACGAATAATGCATTCCGATTCGAACCAGCGCGACCCCGGCTCCATAGTTCGCTTCTTCCGATTCGGGACCCGCAGCATTGGCTTCGGCTACGCGGGCGAACATCTCATCCCAGCACTGGCTCCAGACCGCGGTTTCCGCCAGCGTTACCCAGGCGGGAGCGCGATAGGGATCCAGGTGAACCGCTTCGCACGCCTCAGTCTCGGCAGCGTCCCGATTACGATCCAGCAGGAACGCTGCGAGGGCCGCATGGGCTTCGTAGAATCTAGGGTTTGCCTCGGTTGCTTTGCGGTAGTAAGACTCCTCAGCGGCGGCGTCCTTTTTGTCTTTCGCGATTTCGGCATGTGCTAAGTAACCGCGAGCGGGATTGAGTTTTACGATGGCCTCAGCTGCGGCCTCGGCTTTTGCTTTGTCTCCGCCAACTAGGGACGGCGCGGCATAGTAGTAAAGCATATTGCCGTAAAGCGCGTCGATATTGTCCGGTGCCATTTGGAGGGAGGCGTCCAGTTCTTTTTTAGCGCGGCGGGCTAAGCCGAGCTGACGGAAGATGCTAGCCTTCTCCGCGAGTCGGCCACAGGCGGCCGCGACTTGGACGTGGTACGCGGCGCGTGTGGGTTCCAGTTCCATCGCATGCTCGGCGGAGTGCAGAGAGGCTTCCAGATCGCCCAAACCGGCTTCGGCTTTCGACTTCAAATAAGCGGTCTGAGCATCCGCTCCCGTCAGGGCCTTAAGCGCCAACTTGTAGCGGCCTTGTTCGATCAGCAGTTCAGGAGGGGCTTCGACAGGAGTCAGCGCGGGAAGTGCACAAGTTGCCGCCAGAACGGGAAGGGCGAGAAACAGAGCAGCAA
>CAXSIG010000065.1:0-1798 GCA_964237255.1 uncultured Bryobacteraceae bacterium | reverse complement strand
CAGACTAGCGCGCACGCTCTACTCATTCGATAACCTGAAACGAGTACAGCTTGCCGACTTTCCCGGAGGATCCGGTACCATCCCCAGAAGCAGGGGGATGGATTCCGTACTTTCCGCTCTTCACTGCGGACAGATTGATGCTGTAGGTGCGAGGGGCGATTTTCTTGACTTCAAATTCAATCGCATCCTTAGGTGGCCCCTCCGGATTTGTGAAAGACTCCGCCGGTGACCGTTCGAAACTCCCTGGAATCGCTTTGCGTGTGCAACCGCAGAAGCTGGTATTCAGTGGCGGCTACCCCCTCCGGAACGTAGATCAGGACCTCGATCGGAGTCTTAAGCGCCGTTTTGCTTTGCGCTCCCTTAAGGTGCCCGTTAATGTCGCCCTTAACGATTCCATAGGTCCCTATGGATTTAAGTACGCCGCCGCTTTTGAAGCTTACGACTTCCGGCTCCAAATCCTGCCAATCGGTGCCCTTCTTGTAGTAGACGCCGACGTCATGAACAGGGCTGGCTGTATCGGATTTAGCAACGCCGGAAACCGGTGAACCCGAATTTTTTGCCAACATAGCGGAAATCACTTTATCTGAAACGCCGGCGCCCTTGAGAGCAATTAGATCGTCGGCGCCCAAACTGTAGGCGGCGGGCTGAGAACCGATAGTTCCAACAATCACGTCGTCGCTCATCCCAGCTTTTGCAAGCTTCATAATTGTGTCGTTGGTCGGCTCTTGCTGACCCAATGCGACAGGAACAAGCAGGAACACGAGTGAGCTTAGAAATAACTTTTTCATTGGTTACAAATCTCTCGTCGCGGATGCGATCACGTGGGTATACAACAAGCCTGGACGGCAATCGTGTCCTCGGATTTTAGCAACCTGATACAGTGTTCCCCAGATGGTTAGGTTCACGCTGGTCTCTATCTGGATGCTAGTCTTTTTCGCCTCGGCCCAATCGACGGCGCCGGACCTTTCCGGTACCTGGACGATGGATCCCGATCGTAGCGAGTCGGCTCATCAGGATGTGCCGATCGGACCTATTACCGTAGGCATTCGGCAAACCGCTACCGAAATAACCATCGATACGGCCCGTAAGGCGACTCCGAAAGCGGTCGCTACCCACGAGATCTTAGTTTTTCAGTTGAATGGCTCAGAAAGCGTTGACCGTAATCCGGGAATGTCGCTTTTGAAGGTAAAGGCGCATTGGGAGGGCGGAACGTTGGTCACGGAAACTACGCGAAACATTCAGGATTCCACTATCACCACCGTTCATACTCACCACTTGGAGGCAAGTGGCCGCGATTTGATTATCGAAAAAACCCTCACCGTCCAGCATGGGTATCAGTTCGAGGGCGCGAAGACGACCGGCCGCGGCAAAGATACGTTCGTTCGAAAAAAGGGTTAATTCACAATTAGGATCGAAGCGCCGATCCCTGGATATCCCGAAAGGGTGACCACGATAGAGTACATGCCCTGAATCTGATTGCGTGTGAAGGTCGGGGCGATAGCAAAACCATCCCCGCCCGTAATGACCGCGGCAGAGGCGGAGCCCAAGAAAGTTCCCGAAGGGCCGCTTGCCGGCGCGGTGAAAATAACACCTACCCCGCTCACCGGATTGCCTTTCGCGTCCAAAACCCGCGCCGATATCGGGGCAGCAAAACCCGTAACCGAAGCGGGAGCGCCCGCCTCCGTTACCGCCAACTCCGCCGATCCCGCAACGTATTGACTATCGCCATCGTACTCGACTCGGAATCGATGCAGGCCGGGAGAGAATGAAATCGCGCAATGCGCAATGCCGTTGGACT
>CAXSIG010000064.1:5927-14388 GCA_964237255.1 uncultured Bryobacteraceae bacterium | reverse complement strand
ATCTACCGGCGTCTCAGATCAGCGGCTATCTGGAGAACAAAGCGTTAAGCCAGGCGGGGCGCCGGGCATTGACAGGCATCCTCGCAGTGAAGAATAAAATCGCCGATCTCGACCGCCAGATCAACTTGGCAACACAGCGAATCGATTCCCTCAACAACGATGCCAAGCGGGTGCGCGACAACATCGGAACGCTGAACGGCGTGTCGGGCCAACAGACGCAAGTACAGACCTACGCGTCCAAGCTGGCGTCTATTGAAGCGGAGATTACAGCCCAGGCCGATACGCGAAAGCAGATGCAAACGCAGCGCGCCGACGCGCAAACCACGCTCGATACCCAGATCCAAACTCTGGAATTCTGATACAACAGCCAGAGTGAGGATTCTTTCATTCCTGTATAGCGGCCGGGAGCACGCTGGCGTGTTGGTGCCGGGCGGGGTCGCGCCCGTGCTCGATATCAACTCAAAGTCCCGTAGCCGGATTCCAAATAGTGTGCTCGGAATCATTCAGGAAGGCATCAGGGAGATTCCGGTGAAAGGCGTGCCTCCGATTCCGATGGATCAAATCACCCCACTGTTGCCGTATGCCGTGCCGCCGAAAATCTGGTGCATCGGGCTGAACTATAGGTCCCACGCCGAGGACATCAACGCGGTACAGCCGGAAGAACCCGGCAGTTTCATGAAGCCCGCGTCGTGCATGATGCAACCGGGAGGAAAGATCGTTCTTCCTCCCGAGCATCTTTCGAACGACGTCGATGCCGAAGGCGAACTGGGAGTCATCATCGGTCGCACTAGCCGTTTCTTAAAAGACGATAACGTGAAGGACGCCATTTACGGGTACACCACCACGCTCGATCTGACTGCTTTGGACGTGCTCAAGAAAAATCCGCGCTATCTTACCCGGTCTAAGAGCTTCGATACATTCTTCAGTTTCGGTCCGGTAATTGTGACTGCGGACGAGGTGGATGATGTAGACGGCCTGGAAGTGATTACGGAACACAACGGCCAGGTCTTTTCTCGCGATTTCGTTCGCAACATGCGTACCAGGCCTTATGAGTTAGTTCGTTTTCACAGCGACTATATGACGCTCCACCCGGGGGATCTGATTTCCACGGGTTGTCCGAAAGGAGCGCGCATCAAACATGGCGATACCGTAGGCGCACGGATAGAAGGCGTGGGCGAACTTCAAGCTACGGTTTCTTAGTGGCGATCGCTATTTATCGAAGGTAAGCGTGGATTCCGCAGAGAACTTCTTGTAGTTCTGGAAGCGGATCACATTACGCGAACAGCTCTGGGTGCCGGTCTGGCAGCCAAGGTTCTCACCTAAAACGGGCAGCAGATATTTTTTGCCTTCGATCGTGACGAAACCGTATTCCACAACGGTTTCAGCTTGATCGTAATCGAAGTCTTTGGGCAGGTTAGTGGCTTGCTGCTCAATACGGAGCACACGACGCGTTTCCTTGTCGATCCAAATGCTGCCTTTATAAGCGGGAAAGTAGTCGCGTTTGTGGTTCTGCGCCACCAGATCCCAGTGAGAGTTGCGCTTGTCTACAGCAAGGTCGTAGACATAGGCCGCGCGCCCTGCAATGCGATCATCGCCGCGCTTGGTGAACTTCGCGTCCGTAGAGCGGGAGAGGATGTCTTGCAGGGTAATTGTGAACTCACCGGTCGACCAGGAACCGCTGTCTTCAATCGAGTTGGTCGGCTTGCCATTGATTTTTATGTTCTTGTAGTCTTCATGTCCGTCTACGGACGTGACATCGGTGGTTACAATGTCCATCGCTCGCCAGTTAATAGGCCGGCCGTTACTGTAGTAGCGCGTGGTGTTTTGTTGGACCAGGAAGTTGGGAAGGCCAGCGGTAAAGTTCGCGGCCGCTTCGCGTGCATCGCCGATAATATCATCCCCGGTGGGAATGCGGGCAGGCGGAAGATCAGAGGCGGGGATATCTTTCGGCTTGTCGCCATCGCCGTATCGAATGGTGGGCCGTTCACCAGCATCCTCTTTCGTCACCGTTTGGGGCTTGTCCGTTATGGGCTGGTCCGTAGTGGGCTTGTCCGATTCGGATCGCGTCAGCCTCGGCTTGTCCGGATCCGGCACTGAGGACTCTTCGGCGCTTACAGCACTCGTGGCCGAAACCGTATCGTGCGGCTTCCCAACATCCTCCGGACCAGGCGTACGAATGCTGGCTTCCTCCACTGGCGCTTCCGCGGTCTCCCGTTCCGACTTGGTGCCTGCACGTCCCAGCACTACGTGAAATGCGGTTTCCGGATCATCGGGGTTGGTGTCAACAGTTAAACGGTCACCGGGATGAAGAAGAGAATCGCGGATTGGGCGAGAGCTCTTGTCGAGAAATTGGGTTTTTGCGATCAGCCGAAACTTCAACACGTGGGTAGCCGGACCAACCTGAAGCAGCAAGTCTTTCTCGCCAAGCTTGCGAAGCGTTCCATCCACGGAAGCAACTGTAATCTTGCTGGCATTCGTGCTCGCCGCCGTGTCTTTCGGCTTGCGCTTGGGAAGGTGAATATTCGGCATCGGAATGCCCGTACCGGTATTTGGATACTGCCCGGGAGGGTACTGCCCTTGCGGATATTGACCGGGGGGATATTGTCCCGACGGGTATTGACCGGGCGGGTACTGTCCCGTTGTTGTGGGATATTGGCCCGGGTAGACCTGTGCGAGGCACAGCGCTGAACTGAACACGAAAGCGGTAGCAAATTGCCGCATGATGACGACCTTCTATGTTTGAATACTATATCGCGCCGTCGCTACCAGTCAAAAATGCCTGCATGATAAACTGATGGTTTACCTCGCCCCTTTGAAGGATTTTTGTGCCCGATCGACTTGACCGCAGAGAACTACGCACCGACGATTTCGCGGTCGCCTTAGAAAATAACGTACAGTTTGTTGCAAGCCATCGAACCCAGTTCATTCGATATGGGGCGATCTCGCTCGCAGTTGTTGCGATTGCGGCTGGCATCTACTTTTACCGAAGCTACCAACACGATGTCCGTCAGGAGAAACTGGGGGAAGCGATTGAGATTCAAGAGACCGGCGTCCAAGCGGGAGTGACTCCCGGCCCGCTGGCTTTCCCTACGGACCAGGCAAAGCGCGATGCGGCCAACAAAGCTTTTACCGAAGTAGCCACAAACTACTCAGGCAGCACGGAAGGGTGGACCGCCGAGTATTATCTGGCCTGCATCGCTGCCGATGCCGGCAAACTGGATGAGGCCCGCAAACGATACCAGCAAGTGTCGGATAACGGCAACAAACAGTTCGGATCTCTCGCGAAGCTAGCGCTTTCCGACATGGATTTCCAGGAAGGAAAAGGTCCCGAGGGAGAAAAGCTGTTGAAAGACTTAATGGCGAACCCGACGGTATTCGTATCGAAAGATCAATCCACCATCGAGTTGGCCCGGTACTATGCAGGTCATAACCGCGCGCCGGAAGCACGAGCGCTTTTGCAGCCCATGGTGTCCACCCAGAATGCCTCAAGCCAGGCTGCGGTCCAGATTCTTGGCGATCTGAGTAAGTAAGTCATCTTGCTTGCCCCTCTGCGGTTTCCGCTGAAGAGCAGCCAGGGCCGCCGCTACCCGGAACCGGAGCACCCATACCGAAACGCGTTCCAGCGCGATCGGCAACGCATTGTCCATGCCCGCGCCTTTCGCCGCCTGGAAGCGAAGACGCAAGTCTTCGCGCCCGGCATCTCAGACCATTTCCGCAATCGGCTTACACATACCATCGAGGTTGTCCAAATCGCGCGGACTGTGGCACATGTGCTCGGTCTTGACGAAGACCTTACGGAAGCGCTGGCTCTGGTTCACGATATCGGGCACCCGCCCTTTGCGCACGCGGGCGAGGCCGCTCTCGATCGCCAGATGCAGGCCTTCGGCGAACGTTTCGATCACAACATTCAAGCTCTGCGCATTGTGGAAGCTTTCGAGCAGCGCTACGCCCGCTTTCCCGGCCTGAACCTGACCTTCGAGGTGCGGGAAGGCATCGTGAAGCACTCCCGGGATTTCGAAAAGGGCGAGTATCCTGAGCTCGACGAATATCTTCCGGGCCTCCGTCCGCCACTCGAAGCCCAGATTATCGACTTGGCCGATGAAATCGCTTACGACGCCGCGGACTTGGACGATGGTTACGCGGCGCACTTATTTCACATGCGCGACGTCGCCGAGCATGTTCCGGCCTATGCCGATTTAGTGGAAACCATTGAAACCCAATATCCGGGCGCATCCGAATCCGACCAATTTCAAGAAGTGTTACGCCTTCTAACGGATTGGTTAGTCGGTAATCTGATTGAAGGAACGGTTTCTGTTGCGAGTGAGGCTGGGCTAGAGAATTGCGATCAGGTGCGGCACTATCCGCAGCGCGTCGCCACGTTTACGGAGCCCGCCCTTGCAGCTTCACGCCAACTGAAACAGTTTATGCAGCGCTTCGTATTCTCATCGCAGGAGTTGCGCTCAGATCGAGAACAATCGGGTACGCACATGGCGGAGCTATTTCAATGGTTTCTGCATCATCCTGAAGCTCTACCGGAAAACTACCGGGAACGTGCGACAGGTCCGAAAGGCCCGCGTGTAATCTGCGATTACATTGCGGGCATGACGGACCTGTTCTTTCATCGGACGTACAATCAAGTCCTGGGACATCATTAAACGTCCCAGGTAGCCGCCGATTATTGATAATTGACGGTCTTCAACGTAATGCTAGTAGAACCAATGGCGCCTTGATCCAACCCGGACGCTTTGAAGGTAGCGGACGTGCTGCTCTCTACAGCAAGCGAACTCGCGCTTGTCAGGCTCGTCGATGAAACCGGGAGTGAAAGCAACACTGCGCTCGGAATCGTGAATTGCTGAACCGATGTTCTCTCAACACAAACGAATTCAGCGCCCACGCCATTACCGACAGTCGCGATCGAATACCCGAAGATATATGTATTTCCGGCAGGGTCGCCTCCCGTCCACGTAATCAATTGGCCGGCAGCGCGATTCACCGTCGATATATTGCTATTAGTCCAATTCAGCGGGTCAGCCACGGTTAGAGTTGCAGTAAACGGACCGACGTCCGTACCGCCTGGCCCAGTTACCGTATAGGTGCCTTTGGTTAGGTATAGAGGCGCGGCTGCAGGCGCTCCTGGAATGTTAATGCCACCGCCCAGTGTCGCGGAATATACGCCGTTCATTTTGGTCAACGTTTTAGCGCCACCCGGACCATTTACCGTTAAAAAAGCTCCGGCGTCGAGGTTCGTGGGGTTTGAGACCGTGGGAGTTGTTGCCGATGACCCCTGGAATGTGAACACGGTGCACGAACCGTACGTAGAAAGCTGGAACGGATTAGCCGCGCTCGAATAGTCGAACGTTGGATATCGAATAAACGATGCCGACCCGCTATCCATTACCGAACTAACGCTCACGCCGCTTGCCGTAATCGAGAAACTAAGACGCGAAAGATCGATTGATCCAACCGAAACGACTCCCGTTGGTGTGGCTGTAACGGGGCCAAGTCCTGATGCATCCGAACAGGTTCGTCCTGTCGCCGCAACCGGAAGCGAAACATAGTTGCTGTATACATTCCCGATCCTCACGGTGACCGGAACCGAACAACCCGTTACGCCGGCAGGGACAGCGAAAGCTATCTGGTCTAATCCGGAAAACTGGGGCGCTCGCGCAGCGCCATAGATGGTGGCGGACTTGCCTCCTACAATGACATCGACTGTTACAGGAGCTAATGTGAGTGCTGAAGCTGGTCCGCTTTCATCGCCGGATGTCGGCCCAAGGCCAGTGCCGAAGATGATGAGCGCTTCGCCCGGATTGGCTGCCGCTGTAGTTCCAATTAACTGGAAGTTAGCGTTGGTGATTAGTCCCAGGCCGCTTCCGGTCGCATTCGCGGTGTAGATTCCGAAACTGTTTGCAGCAACCGTGATCGGCGCGGTTGCGCTAGTCTGTCCGTTATAGCTCACGGTAAGTGTACCCGTTCCAACCGGCGTGCTGGATGGCAATATGGCCGCAAGCTGTTTGGCCGAAGTGTAGTACATCAACGGACGCGTGGTGGTTCCATTTACGGTTACTGAGATTGAGGTGCCGGCAAGCGTGGGAGTTAGAGGATAGGCGGGAATGATCTGAAGCGTAGCCGGTCCTAAATTATTTCCTTTGATAACGAAGAGCGAACCCTGAGCGATCGCCGCGTTTGGTAGTCCCGCGGGAGCGTAGCTTCCCGAGTTTTGTATGCCGCCCGCCGTAATGGTCGGTTGCTGTGCCTGTGCGATTGCCATGGTCGCGCCAGATAGCAGAACCGCCGTCAAAAACTGTTTCATAAACCTCCGAGGTCTTACTAGTGGTGTTCGTAACGAACTAGTTGTTACATCTTGTAACGCGCTAATTTTCGTCTCCGGAGATCCCGGAGACTTCTGCGACACGTACGTTATAGAACTTTCTGATCTGCCGGCAGATCTCCTCGGCCATCCGCGCCGGGTCGTCATCCGGCTCATGGTCCAGTTCCACTTTTATATAGAGATTGGTTCGCACTCCCGCAGTAGACTAAACGGCGACGCTGGGGTCAAGCCTCGGCTATTTCCGCGTAACCTTCAAATTAGAAAAGTAGCCTTCGGTGCCGGGTCCCACCCACAACGCGACACCTCCTTCCTTCGGTTCGAGTTTTAGATCGTCAACGATCAGACACGGTTGTTCCGCGCCGTGCACATAAAGGCGAGCTTTTCTGTCGTCCACTTCTATTTGTACTTGGTCCAAACGCCAGGCTGCAGATCCACGTAGGATTCGTATTTCTCGGGAGCCGCTTTCCGGGATTGGGCAAAGTCGAAATCCGGGTATGAGCTGTATTGCGTGGAATGGTTACGTCTAACTTGATCGTCGGCCCTGCCGTTGGTTGGTCTTAGATAGATATACTCGTATCTTCCATTGCCCTGAATGCGGAAGGCGATCCCGATGAACCCGCGCGCGGTACCGGCTGCGCCGGCTGCTGGTCGTCCGGCCACGTCCACTTCGATTGTGCCATTACGAAACACCAGATCTTTTACAGTCGCGTAGGACGACGCATTTGCCGCCTCAGGCGAAGCTATGATCTGGACTGCACTGCGGCCTTGATAGGTGGTCTGCGTGATCGAGACGTTCTTGCCTGCCAATTGATCGAGACTCTGAGCGAAAAGAGATGTGGCAAGAAAGACAAGACTGATGCGACCTGCCGCTATGGCCATTCGAAACAAATCTACCGATAGTCTACGTTAGTTCCGCTGTTTGGGGTGAAGAGTCAACGTCCTGGAGCTTGTAGCTCACTCACCTACCGGGCCAGGCTTATGTCTGCAATCACCTTGCTGAACCGCAGCTCCGTCAAGCCTTCGCATAGAATCCACAACGTCACTTGCTTTTTGCCAACCAGGTACCGGCGAGCGTCCTGGCTTAACGGAATCACCATGTTGTGTGGGAGGCCCGACTTCGGGCCCCCACTCCAACCCATACCCTCAACCGTACCCAACACAGGAGCGTCTTTCGAGGGTGCTTCGCCATAAATCGTCAATCGAGAGCTCCGGTCTTCCGGTAGTTGAAGTCCCTCCACCCGAAGAACATACGGGATCGACCCAAATTGCACACCCTCTGACCGTGCCGCGCTGGCGCGAGGCGTGACGCTTACCGTTATTTGGCGTGCCTCAGGGTCCGAATTTTCAACTATCGGACCCAGCAGCGCGAAACACCAAACGGCCCACTTTGCCATTGAGAACTCCTCACAGGAGAGAGACGCTTGTGGCGGACAATGGGATTCCCGCTCCTTTCGATCTTCCCGTGTCATCCAGGGCGCGAACTACCAATTTCGGTTTTCCCCCGAGAAGCGGCTTTAGCGCTGTCGTTGAAAGAGCTATTGTTAAACCTCCTGGCGGCTCTCCTTGAACCGGTTCTACGGTTGAGAACCGACCCACAAAATTGGCATCGGAGACTGACCCTGTCCCGTTCCCAACATCCACAAACACCCCGAAACTACTTTCTTTTGACAACTCCCCGAGTTTCACCCCACGCAGCAGGAGCGTGCTTGTCGCTGTGCGCTTCATGGGACTCGCAACATCATCGACAGCGGAGATCTGATTGGAGAGCATCGTTACAGTCAATGGCTTGGGAGCGGGCGCATTTTGCAGATGCATCAGGGAAGTGTATTTATATCCAAGCTGAGCTTCGGACTTAAAGTCGTTCAGCAAGATGCTTCTCCAAGAGCCATTTTCGTCAAAGAAATAGGCCTTCTCCTGTCCCCAATTCGGATTCGTGCGACCGCCGCCTAAAGCAATCCAAGAGGACCAAAGGCGATCAATGTTGGTCTGATGGGCATAACAGCGGATCGAAGGGTGAAAATCGCAGACTCGACAAAATACCTTTCGCCCAATTATGAACACTCGCATGCGGCCCAGAGAAGTTCAGGGACGCCGAGGTGGCAGTGCCGATAAAATCCTGCGAAGCCGATA
>CAXSIG010000064.1:1251-5892 GCA_964237255.1 uncultured Bryobacteraceae bacterium | reverse complement strand
TGAACGTTTACCTGGTTCTGCGCAAGAGGGGCCGCCGGATTACGAATTGCGTTCAGTGACTGGCCCGGGGCAGCGTAAATCGCCGGCACATTTCGATTCGCCACCGTATTCCAGTCTTCCCAAGGCCAATAGGGAAGCCGGATGAGCGGTTGTCCGGCCTGCGGAGGAACCAGCTTGTTTAGAATGCGCTCATGGAAAAACAGCATTGCGCGATGCCAGGGAAGGAATTGCCAATTGTAATGAATTTCTCCCGTAGGAACTCCGCAATGATTACAATGCAGATTAACCTGGTTGTCGAATTTCAATGGATTCGTAGCGGGCGTCAGATCCCGCATAAGTTGAACCGCCTTGCGCAACCGAACTAACTCTTGCGAATGAGCTGGTTGTGCCAGTTCGATTACGGAGAGCCGGTTCGCCACCGGCAGGTTGACCGGAATCGTGAAAGGGCTTACGGAAGAGAGTGATGGAAGAGGGCTGCACGTCTGCGCCCGCAGATCGGATTCTAACCAGAGGTTAAAAAACCCGCCCGCGACGGACGCGGCGAATGTTCGACGGTTCATTTCTTGGCTCCTTTGTAACTTAGTCCCGATAAATTTTAATTAACCACTACGGGATTATAAGCGGGAGAAAGAATCCAAAGCGGACAAAGTTTTTGAAATAATTTATAATTGAAAGCGAGTGTGTATATCCGCGACCGCTCCAAAAGCGTAAAGCCGACAAATACGCAAATGGATTAGAGAAGGGTTGGTCGGGCTGGCGAGATTTGAACTCGCGACCTCTTGCACCCCAAGCAACAAATATCAACAACTTACAAGCATCTTTACTGAAAACAAAAGACTTAGCAACGGCAGATTTGGGCGCCAGGTGGACGCCGCCCGATAGTTGCCGCGCTTTGGACTCCTTTTGGACTCCGGAAATTCGCCAACACTGTCTGTTTACGGGATAACCACAACTCGGCAGTATTGAGAAACCTGAGCCAGAAAGGGCCCTTTCCGCGATCGAACAATTTCACAGATCTGCGGTAGTGCTTTGGAAAAAACGTTGGCTATCTCAACTCCTCTTAGGTTCCCCGCCGTTAGAACGAAGACTCTTGCGGCGCTCTGGCGAAGAGCAGCTATTTCAAGAGGGCGATATCTGAGCCTTTTGTCCTTTGTAAAAACAACCCACCCGAGTTCGCCGACTCTTTCAAGCCAAACCCGATCCTCTTCGTCCCGCGCAAAGTGGTCGTCGTGAATGGTCACGGACAAACCCGCTTCTGTTAACGCCGTCCGGAGAGGATCTACTCCAAGTGATCGATCAATGAAGAATGCCGTCCCGTTAGGCAGCTTCGCAACGGATGGCTTCTTCAATCGAGCTAACCTCCAACCGGAAGTCTTGGGCAAGCTCCATGACGGAATCCCCTGCCTTATAGCGCTCGTAAATTGACGCAACCGGTATCCCGGTCCCAGCGACAATTGGCCGCCCAAAAGAAACTGCGGGGTTCATTACAATGACCCGCGGGCTTGATGAAGGCAACTGCTCCGCTTGGGTCTCACGAGTAAATGGGTAAAGCTTGATTGGAAGGCCGCGTGAATCCCACTCTATTCTCTGGAGATAAACGCCGATAATCTCCTTCATCGCACTCTGACCTTCCCTCGAAACGTTGATCAGATCTCCATAACGATCGACAAAAAGATCCAGACCATCCGTTTGGAACGATTGTTTGATCAGCGGATGATCAACTCGGCACTTTTTATCTAGATAATCCAGGGCGGTCCGAATCTTCGGAACTTTAACTCCATACTTCCGACAAATCGCCGCAAGAACATGTGCTTCCACCAAGTTGATGAAGGACAAGAAGTGATCATCGGACTTTTGCAGGTGTATGAGCGGACGCGATCGCTTCGAGCCACCGGAAACTGGGTAAGGCCGGCCAACAATCCAGCTGCGAAGCGTTGCTGGAGGCATATGTAGGTAACGCGCCGCCTCAGGGATAGAGTAGGCGGGCGCAAAACGGGCATCATCGTTGATATTGAAGGCCACTCACCATCTCCCAAACATTACTTTACCGCCACGTTTCACCACGTGTAACAGATTCGTTTCTCAATGTACCAGCGAAAGGCCCACGAGATCGGT
Organism: uncultured Bryobacteraceae bacterium; assembly: GCA_964237255.1. Lineage (GTDB taxonomy): Bacteria > Acidobacteriota > Terriglobia > Bryobacterales > Bryobacteraceae > JALYXI01. The sequence continues at coordinate 3,777 of CAXSIG010000064.1, read as the reverse complement.
TTCATGACCTGTGGAAGGAGTTTTAGCAGGCAAGGAATTAACCGGGGCCGATCGCCGCTGTTTTGTTCCGGAATCCTTCAGCTTTTGCTGAATCAGCCGAGTCAATTCATTTTGCGGTTCGGGGGTCACAAATGTGTACTCGCCAGTCATCTCTAGGTCGCTGTGACCAGCGATTTTGGAAGCTTCGATTGCGCTGCCACCGACTTGTTGCCGCCACGTGATGTTGGCGCGTCGGAAGGAGTGCGGACCGAGCCCTTCAAAGTCGCAGCCTTCCGCTTTGGCCGCCTTATGAAGAGCATCCCTTACGCCTGAATCCCACAAGGGTCTTTCGGGGGCGTTCTTCTGTTGAAAAACAAACTGCTCGGCATCGACTCCCGGTTGTTCGTCAGCGGCAAACCGCTCGACCAGATTGCCGATTCCCAATATCCGGCGGCTGCTATCACTCTTTGGTCGGCTAATCTCCTGATGCCATACCCGCTGCTCAATCTTGATAGTGCCCGCCATCAGATTGACGTGCTTCCACTGCAATCCAAGGACTTCGGAAATGCGGGCCCCGGTCGCTATGCAAGTTTCGATGATCAGCTTGTACGGCTCTTCAATAAACGCCAGAACACGGGCGGTTTCTTCGAACGAGAGAATCTTGCGCTCGCGTTTGTGATGCTTCTTTCCAAGTTTGGCTCTACTGGACGGGCTACGCTTTCCCTCTTCCCACAAACCGTGACCTTCGGCATAGTTGAAGACTCTGGTCATAATTGCGCGCACGCCATGCATGGTGTGCCACGCCGTGAACGTCGTATGAAGCCAATCCTCGACCGCTTTGGGTTGAATTTGATTTAGTCGAAACACTCCCCACTTCGGGACAAGATATTCGCGGAGGTAAAACTCTTCCTTATCCCGGGTGGGCTTGGCAATCTGTCCGCTGCGTCCTAAATATCCCTCACGGTACATCCGCGCCACCTCGCCGAACAGCGCCACACCTGTCGATGCAATTTGTTGAACCGCGACTTCTTCTGATGGTGCATTCAGCTTCAACATGAACTTGTCGCGCTCGACTTCGGCTTGTTTCTTCGTTATGGCTCCGTCGCCCTTGCTCGGGCCAAGCGCCTGATACTTGCGGAGCGTTTTCATGGACCCATCAATCTGAATCTCATCCGCTCGATACCGAAAATACCCAAGGCGCCCCGTCGCGATCCTTTCGCGGCTTAACCTCAGGATGTTGAACACGTGCTTTCACGACGAACCCTCCAGACAGCATGTGGAGGCTAGCGTTACTAGGCTGCATCATTCAAGCCCTTTTCCGCCGGGTTTTCGATGTTTTGATAAGAAGCCCAAATCCTTTGGGGCTCTCTCCTGTTGAGAAAACCCGACAAACCCGACATTTGACGTGCAACTTGTTGACGGGATTCAGTTTTGGCGTGTCGGGTAGGACCAAAAACCCGACATGAAACCCGACATTTCACCCGACATTTGCGGCCAGTCATGCCACAAGCTCCACATTTTCGATTGGTTCTTCGTCCGCTTTTGGGATCAAGATATTCAGGCGAAAATGCAACACCCTCTTCTGGCCGCCAGCTAGATTTCGCCGGATTGTGAGTGTTTCTTGGGCTTCATCCGTCGAGCTTAGGAATCCTTTGTCCCTAAGGCGCTTTCGCAAGGTTGCTTCCGTAATCGGTAACACTTCGCCACAGCCGGTGCTAGCTTTCTGAACCACCCCGTAGGCACTTATTGGCTCTAAGTAGACGGCGTCGCCGTCGATCCAACCAACGCACTGACCTTTCGGCAGCCACGTTCCAGACTCCAATCGCCATCCACAGCTCTCCGGTGCGGCTTCGGGGGCGCCACCAGACCGCGACGCTAAGTGAGCCTGTCCGGACGCAAGACAAGACTGAAGAATCTCGATAAATCTGACAACTGGCTCGACCGCCTGGTGATGCTTCGCTTGCGCTGCTGCCGCCGCCGTAAGCACTTCCCAACAGCGATTGATCAAGTCGGTGGCGCAGGTCTCGTCGATCGCCCCGCATTCGCGGCAGAATCTGGCATACAGTTCAAAAGCGGCTTGTAGTCCGGCCACAATATCGGGAGTGCGCGCGTGTCCGTGAAGAGACGACGCCTTTTGACGAAGTTCTACCGCTCTGCAAGCAAACTCCTGCTGCACGCGATCCGAGTGCGCCGCAACCCACTGGACAAAGGCCCCCATTAGTTCCGCATACGTGCCGTTGCGGGCTGCTCGCTGGCATTCGGAAAGCTTCGCGGGATCAATGCTTCCTTTTTCGATGTCTAAGATCAAGAGTCGAGCGCGAACGGAGTGTCCGCGTGGAACTTCTTCGCCCGTCGAAAGGATCAGCCCTCGCGGAGGCTTCGGTTCACGCAGACGCGCGCTGGAGTCCAATCGGTTTCGACCGGCGCCATTCCCAACCGCACGGAATACCCGGTCAGCGGCGGCATGATAACGAGCCACGTCGGCCATGCTTCCCTGAGGTGCAAAGTCATCCAAGACGACCAGCACGTCTTTCGCATAGAAGGTAA
>CAXSIG010000064.1:0-1241 GCA_964237255.1 uncultured Bryobacteraceae bacterium | reverse complement strand
GCCGTGGACGACCAACTTCCCGGAAGATGCGTGCGATCCATCTCCGGGCCGAAGAACTGCTGGGCAAGCGCGGCCAACTCACTCTTAAAGGCGCCCGTTTCCCCGACCAGATGTAGAGCGAAATCAGCAGAACCGAAGATTGATCGCGCAACTGCGGCAAACAAAGGGAACATGACAATCGGTTGACCGAGCCGCAGCAGAAGAAGACTTGCGCGAGCAGCGGATTGAAGCAATTCTTCTGTTGCTGGCAGTCCCAAGTTGTATCGCTTTATCAACTCAGGTAACTGAACTTCCACACCGGTGACCGCGCCGTTAGGACCAATCGCACCGGCAGCATGCAAGAAACTCCGTTGTCCGTTTACGTCGCGCCATCCTGTATGCGTGTAAACATTTCGCTCCACCGCAGTCACCGCTGTTGTCTGGATGGCAGTCCGGGCGTACTCCCGCTGGTTCGGATATGTGATCGCGTTCGGTCCCATCTCGTCGACCGGCCATTCCATAGATGAGAACTGGGATGAGGGCACAACGAAGTGAAACGCGTTACCGTTCAGCCCGGCTTCGATCTCGAATTTCCGCTTCATTTCAACGCCGTCATCCAAACAGATCGTTCCGGTGATCCTTGCTTGGTAGTTGGTGAGTTGCGTTTCGGTCAGACGATCGCCCTGACTATTCACCCGAAAAATACCATCGGCTCGATGCTGGAATTGGGGCGAGAGGTTGACCGCTAGACGCTTTCCATCGATCGTGTTCTCAAACAAGGCAAGGACTCGTTCCGGTCCCCACAAGGCGAGTAGGTCATCAACCCCGTTCACCCCACAATCTGGCGGTAGATTGATGAATTTGACGACGGCGTGGCGGGAGGCTAATTCGCGTGCAAGTCCACTTCTCGCCCACCTTACGCTTTCATTGCTGGAAAGATTGGCATCAAAGATGATGAAGACCGTGCGCTCAGCCCAAGTGATCAGGTTCAGATCGTTGATCGGACCTTTGACATCGAGCCGCTCACCATTCGGTCCACCAGCCTTGCCGATGATGCCTCGCCAGTTCCAAACACCAGGTAGGGCAATACCGACGAAGCGCGGGGTCTCTGTATTGTGAGATGCGAGGCGCTGGATCGCTAGGGCTTTCTTTTCCCCTTCGACTATGACGAGCGGTATCGAGGGATCAGCTAGCTGGTCGGACGTTACTGTGCAGGGAAAGTAAAGCCGGTTTGTGCTTCCGGGTGCACCAAGATATTTCCG
>CAXSIG010000063.1:9052-14426 GCA_964237255.1 uncultured Bryobacteraceae bacterium | reverse complement strand
CAAAACAGACATCGAACGTAGCCAATGTCAGGATCAGTCTGGCTTGGGCGTACTGGTCGCTAGGCCGGTACGATCAAGCGGCGGAGCAGTATCGGGCGGCGGAGAACGAAGCGCAGCCCGACGATAAACACCTCTACCTGGGTAATTTGGGGAACGTAGCATTTCAGCAGCATGACTTTGTAAAAGCCGCCGAGCTGTACCACGCCGCAGCCCAGCAAGCGAAAGGTTCGAACGAGTTCTACTATACAGGCTGGCTTACGAATGAAGCTGCGGCCTTGCTGGAGTCGGGCGATGTGCATAATGCCGCGCTGAGTAACCGCATGGCAGCTTCGGCCGCGAAGCGGTTGGCAATTCCAACGCTTTTTCCGCCAGTTCTGCTGAATGAAGCCAGGATTCTGTCGAAGCATGGAAAGCAAGACGCGGCGGTCGAGCAATTGAAGAAAATCTTGCCCATGCGTCAGGACGCCGCCAATACGATCGCAACTTACTCGGAATTGGCGCACGTTCATCTGCTCAGAGGAGATTACAAGGCTGCACGGGAGGCGTACCGAACCGGTGTCGCGCAGGTAAATCTACAGCAGGTCGAACTCATTGAAGAGGGGAATCAACTTTCCTTTGCGGCCAGCGGCACGCACCTGAATCAGCGGTATGTCGCTGGTCTTGTAAACCGTGGTCGATTGGAAGATGCGTTAGAGGCGGCAGAGGGAAGCCGGGCCGGCTTGCTCCGCCGAAACTTGAAAGTTTCACAAACGAACGAAGATTGGCGGGAAGCGGAACTGTACCGGGCCGCCGCACGCCGGTCTTCTTCGGCCTACTTGGTTTATTGGGTGGCTCCGGAACAGTCCTATTTGTGGGCGGTGACGGCGAACTCGATATCATGGTTTGCCTTACCCGGGGAAGCCAAGTTGACTGCGCAAGTGAATCGTTTCCAGGCTCTGGTTCAGAAGCGCGGCAACGCGAATGCTGCGGGAGCGGAACTTTTCAACGTATTGGTAGGCCCGGCTCGGAAATATCTCGCCGACGTCCAGAATGTAATAGTCGTTCCGGATGGCCCTCTTCATCGCGTGAACTTCGAAACGCTACGGCAGGGCAGCCCGGAAGCGCGGTACTGGATTGAAGACGCGACGGTGTCTGTCACACCCGCCTTGGCGTTGTTGCTCGCCCCTTCCAGGCCTGAATCAGCAAGCCGCCGAATTCTAATAGTCGGCAATGCCGTGGAGTGGAATACCAGTTATCCACGTCTTTTGAATTCTCAGGCGGAATTGAACGCGCTGTCTACCAACTTTCCGGCTGTAGATCGAAAGCTTCTGACGCAAGCCGCCGCTACGCCCGCCGCGTACGAAAACGAGACGCTGACCGACTATAGATTCATCCATTTCGCGACGCATGCGGCGGGCAATGCGAATGCGCCGCTCGAATCAGCTATCGTCCTGTCGCTGGCGGATGGACGCGGTTTGTTGAAAGCAAGTGACATTTTGAAGCGTCCGGTAAACGCGGAGGTGATCTCATTGTCCGCATGCCGCAGCGCCGGGGTTGCGGCGTACTCGGGAGAGGGCCTGGTCGGATTAGCATGGGCGTTCTTGCATTCCGGCGCTCATTCGGTGGTGGCCGCAATCTGGGACGTGAGCGACTATTCGTCTCCCTTGCTGATGTCCGGTTTGTACAGCGGACTGAACCATCGCCAGTCGGCTACCGAGGCGTTGCGCCTGGCGAAGCTTAAGCTGATTGAGCCAGGTAGCAAGTACGCGCACCCGTATTATTGGGGCGCATTTGTCCTGTATCGAGGCGCGGGCGGTCAGGACGACAAGCGCATGCTGGCGCGCCGTTAAGTTATTGTTTGATGACGCTGCCGTCCCGTTTGCGGACTTCGCCCCAGCCACCGTTCAGGCGCTTTCTTTCCCCATTTTCAATTCCAAAAGGATATTTGGCCGCGGCACTCTCATTGACTTCGATGCCCCAACCAGGCGTGTCGTTCGCGTAGAGGTAACCGTCCTTCATGACGGGGCAATGGCTGAAAATTTCCTGGACCGTTGGGCCGAATGGTGAGTACTCCTGTACACCGAAGCTGGTGCTCACCAGATCGAGAGTTACGTTGGCCGCATGGCCGATGGGCGACACATCGCCTGGACCGTGCCACGCGGTCTTGACGCCCATGAGTTCACACATGATCGCGACTTTGCGACAGGGGGTGAAGCCACCGGCCTGGCTGACGTGGATGCGAATGTAGTCAATCAGGCGCTGCGTAATGAGCGGCGTCCATTCGTGTGGGCTGTTGAAGAGCTCGCCCATCGCAAGCGGCGTGGAGCACTGCTGGCGAATGTCTTTGAAGTAGTCAATGTCTTCCGGGGAAAGGACGTCTTCCAGGTAAAAAAGCTTGTACTTCTCGAGATCCTTCGCGAATTGGACAGCTTGGCGCGGGGAGACCCGTTCATGGACGTCGTGGAGGAGTTCGATCTCGAAGCCGAGTTGCTTGCGCAACTCTTCGAATAGCGTGACCACGCGACGCATGTAATATGCCGGCTCGAAGACTGCGCCGTCGCGGAGACCCTTGACTGAGGCGACCCCACGAGCCCCTGTTCCGTAAGCTTCATAACCGGGCACGCCCACCTGCGCGCGCACATGTCGGAAGCCGCGCTCTTGAAAATTCCGGATTCGATCGGCGACTTGCGCAGGCTCAGCTCCATCGGCGTGGGCGTAGCAATCGGCGGCCTCGCGCGTTTTGCCGCCGACCAAATCGTAGACGGGCAGACCGGCTTGGCGGCCTTTGATGTCCCAAAGAGCCTGGTCAATGCCGCTGATTGCGTTGTTGAGAACGGGGCCGTTCTTCCAGTAGGAAGAGTCGTAGCAGCTCTGCCAGATGTCTTCGATACGATCCGTGGTCTTGCCGAGCAGAAATGGCTTGAGGTAGCGTTCTACGGCGGGCTTCACCAGGTCGGCGCGCTGGGTGAAAGTAGCGCAACCGTAGCCGTACAGGCCGTCCTGATCGGTTGTAATCTTGACGACCGTGAGGCGCACACCGGCCGGTTGTGTTTCGATTACGGAAATATCCTTGATCTTCGGCGCAGGCAGGGCGCGCGCGGCCTGAATGGCTTTCGGCGCGAGCGTCACGGCTGCCCCGCCCGACAGGGCCATTTTCAGTAAATTTCTACGATTCATCTTTGAGAAACGCTCCGGTCTTCCATCATGTTTTTTAGGCGATTCAGTTCTTTCGAAAGTTTCCGGTCGCGCTGCACCAGGTAAAAAATATATCCAATTACGATTAGCCACGCGGCAGCCAAACCGTAGCAAAGGAACTGGAAATTGCGGGCTTCGATCATTATGCTTCTACCAGCGCAAGACGGCGGAGAGATTCAATTTCGCGTTGGACATGTTCGCTACGGAGACGTACCAGGATTAGCGCTGTGCCGATAAGCAGAAGCGCGATGAAATTGTAGAGAAGCGCCATAGCCATATCATGCGGGAGGCCACCCGTTTCGAGTACCGGACTCGGGTGTTGCGTGCGCCACCATCGAATGGAGAACCAGACAATCGGCACGTCGGCGAACGCGAATACCGAAAGGACTGCCGAGAGTGTCCCTCGCTGTGTTGGATCCGTTATTGCAGGGCGCATGATCAGGTACCCCGAATAGAGAAGCACGCAAACGAACATAGATGTCATGCGGGGGTCCCATATCCACCAGTGACCCCAGATGTTACGCCCCCAGATACTGCCCGTTGCAAGATTGACGAAGGTGAACATGACGCCAACTTCTGTACTGGCAACAGCAGCGGAGTCGGCACGAAAACTTTTCGTAATCAAAAACCATATGCTGCACAACAGAGCGACGAAGAAGAAGGTGAACGCGATGATCGCGGCGGGAACGTGGAAAAAGATGATGCGGTAAATGGCGCCCTGGTTCGCTTCGTCAGGCAAGACCAAGAAGATGTTGTAAATATTGGCGATGAGGGCGACCGCACCGAGGAGTCCTAAAACGTAGATAATTTTTTCGCGCATCTTTCTATCCCACTAACACAATATCAATCAATGAGAAGGCGAGCGCTGTGTAGATGATGTTGAACCCTATCAGCAGGCGCATCCACGTCATATTGTCTGCTGTGAAGGCTTGGCCGTCGAGCAGATTGCCGGTAAGGACCATGGAAGCAATCAGTGCAGGAATGAGAACTGGATAAATCAGCAACGGAAGCATGATTTCGCGAAGCTGGACGTTTACCGTCAATGCGCTGAAAGAGACGCCTACTACCACGATGGCCCACGTGCCAAGCAGCACCACTGGGGCAACACTCCAAACCAGATTCACGTCGTAAAAGATGGCAAAGACAGGGAGAGAAACTAGTTCTACTACGGCAAGCATCATGTAGCTCGACACTGCTTTGCCAAGGAACAGCGCCCAGCCGGGAACAGGGGCGGCGATCAGGGCTTCAAGCGCGTCGTTCTGGAGTTCGCGGGCGAAGGTCCGGTTCAGAATCAGGGTGCCGGAGAAGGCGAATACTAGCCAGAGGAGTCCTCCGGCTACCGTGTACTTCTCGTCGCTGGTGGGTTCGAATACGAAGCTGAGGATGAGAAGGATAACAAGCGCGAATGACACTGCCGCGTTCGTCGCTTCTTTCGAGCGGAGCTCGCTCCGGAGATCTTTGCGGGCAATGGCGAGCGCAGCGGTAAGGGCATGCTTCATCCTTCGCCGTATCGCGCGTAGAGCCACGCGGGATCGTCCAGCATTTCTTGGGTCCTGGCGCCGGAGTGGGCAACCTTGCCATTTTTAAGAAGCGCCACATCCGTCGCCAATTCGAGAGCCTCGCGGAGTTGGTGGGTGGACATCACGACCGATGCGCCTCGCGTGAGCGCTTCGCGGAGTAGAGACTGAAGCAAAGCAATTGCGCGATCGTCCAGCGAGGTGAACGGCTCGTCCAGGACGAGAACTTTGGGATCGTGAAGGAAGGCCCGCGCGATTGCCAAGCGTTGCCGCATGCCGCGGGAGAACTCGCGAGCCAAGCCCTCGCGAACTCGAAGAAGACCGACTCGCTCCAGCCACTCCGGGATTTTGGTAAGCGGAACACTATAGAGCGTCGCAAATAAACGAAGGTTCTCCTCGGCGGAGAGTTCGTCCCAGACCGCGATGCCGTGTCCGATATAACCGACACGCGACCTAGCCTGGAGATCTCTCGGCGCTGCGCCCGCAATCCGGACGTTGCCTTTCGCTGGTTTCGAAAAGCCCGCCAGGATACGAAGGAGCGTCGTCTTTCCCGCGCCGTTACGTCCGAGCAGGGCAAGGCAGCGCCCTTCTTTCACTTGGAGGGAAACGTCTTTTAGGGCAGGGAAGTCGCCGAAGTACTTCCAAACGCGGTCAACGTCGACCACTCTTGGCCTTTGCCGGTT
>CAXSIG010000063.1:7561-9042 GCA_964237255.1 uncultured Bryobacteraceae bacterium | reverse complement strand
CATCGGCTACGATGGAAGCGCCGATGCTGGTGCCAAAGCCCACGAAAAGCATTCCGAACACGAGCGCCATAATCCATTTCACGCTGTTGAGAGCACCGTTGAAACCGTCCTTCGGGTCAGACGAGGCATACAGCTTCGGCATAATCTGCTTGATGCCGCTGCCACTGCCGCTCGTTTCCGTTTGCTGCTGGTCATCGCCGCCTTGGCCGCGAAGGACGCCTGTACCGGTTACCTGAATCCTAAAATCGTTTGCTTCGGTGCTGTAGATGGTGGCATTCATCGGACCTGGGCCCGTGTTTGTCAGACCGGCACCGGCGAGAGTTACACCGGGAGGAACAATGACGCGCGTGGGTCCGCGATTGTAGAAAGTCTTGGAAGCGAACTCGCCGGGGCTGGTGAAGGGAAGTCCGTAGCTGAGGTCAATGCGAGACTCGCCGGGCTTGATAGGAAAATCAACCTTGTAGACGTTCGGGATGGATGTCTTATCCGCGGCACGGCGGATCGGCGCGCCTTGCGGCGCTAAAACGTTAACCGTGACCTGGCCTTGGGTTTCAGCGGGAAGGTAAAACTGAAGCGTTCCCTTGGCCGGGTCGTTGAAGGTAGTTGTCCCATCGTTCAGCCAAACGTAGCTTTCGCTCACAGACATCTTGCCGTCGGGCTGTGGCTCAAGGAGCATCATGTGCTGATCGACGCGGGCTCCGCCTTGCTTCGCACTGGATTGATAGACCTTGATTTCGATGTTCGAGGACGGCGTGCCGGGCGGCACCATGCGGTTGTACGTGACGCCATCATAAGCCGCCTGGATCAAGCGCGGGCCGGGAATATCCTGGTTGAGAACGAAGTGACCCGTCGCGTCCGACTTCACTGACTCTAATGTCTCCGGACCATTCTGGCCGACACGGAAGAGGGTAACCGTCGCGTTCGGCTGCGGTTTGCCGGTCGTGCCGTTTGTGATAGTTCCGTCTACAGGGGCCGCATAAGCCGCCGCAGCCATGAGGAAAACCAGCGCAGCCGCTTTCATATGTTCATCGGCTTGCCGCATTCGCCGCAAAACTTGAGCGGCTGCGGAAATTCGGCATTACAACTTGGACAGGTGAAGCGCTTGACAGCTTGCGCTACTGTTTTTACTTTGACGGGCTGGCCTTGCGATTGGGCGACTTTATCGACATCCGCCATCACGCGTGCGAGTTCTTTTTGCAGGTCGGTTTTCGATCTCTGGTAGTCCTCGTCCGTCATCTTGCCTAAGCGATATTCAAACTGGAGATCGCGAAGATTTTCGTAAATCGAAGCCTTGCGTTCATCCAGGTGAGCGAAGGGCGACACGGGTATGGGTTTCGGTAGATCTTGCGGACGAATGAACAGGAGAAATAAGAAAACGAACGCGACCAGCGCCGCTGCCAAGCCGATTACCACTTGCTCAGTTCCTGGTCCATTTCATCGCGATAGCGATCGAGAGCGGGGTCGTTGACGGGTGAGGCGGT